>NZ_JARWQD010000116.1 GCF_029869545.1 Nocardia wallacei
GACATCGGCCACGACACCGACAACAGCTCCGTCGTGTGCCGCGACAACCGAGTACAGCTGCTCGGTTGTAGCGGGCGCGGAGGGGACCCCGAGGTCGTCGGCGCAGACGTCGATGGCGAACACCCGCCAGCCGGCGTCGGCCAGCTTGTGCACGGTGGCGGCTCCGATACCGCGAGCGGCACCGGTGACGATGGCGACGGGCGCATTGGCCATCAGAGGCCTCGGGTGAACCCGTCCGGCATGACGACGTCATCGGGGGTCAGACTATGAATCGACTCGAGGCCGAGCCCGTACAGGGTGGAGTCGATGCCCTGACGCAGCACCTCCAGGACATTGTGTACCCCGTGCTCGCCGGCCGCAGCCATGCCCCACAGGTAGGGGCGGCCGATCATGACGGCCCGGGCGCCCAGCGCAAGCGCCTTGACCACATCGCTGCCCCGGCGGACGCCACCGTCGAGAAGTATCTCCACCTGTCCGCCGACGGTTTTCGCTATGCCAGGCAGAAGTCGGATCGAGGCGGGAGTGGAGTCGAGGTTGTTGCCGCCGTGGTTCGACACCGAGATGGCGGTGGCGCCGACATCGACGGCGCGTTTGGCGTCGTCGGGGTGAGAGACGCCCTTGATGAGGAAAGGGCCGTCCCATTGGCTTCGCAGCCATGCCAGGTCATCCCAGGTCGCCGGAGGAGTGCCCATCCATTCGCCGTAGGCGCCGAAGAACGTCGGCCCTTGCGCACCGCGCGGAACCAGGTTCGGGGTCGTGAGATCCGGCAGCTTGCCCGAGCGAGCGAACCGCCACAGCCAGCCGGGGCGGGTGAGCACCTGAGGCGCGAATGTCAGCGCGGTCTTCAAGTCGATGCGTTCGGGCAGGGCGGGGCTACCCCAATCGCGGGCGGTGGCGAAAACCCAGTCGAGGGTGACGATCAGCCCCTTGGCTCCGGCCTCCCGGGCCCGGTCCAGCCGTGCCACCATGTCCTCTTTGCTTCCCAGCCAATACACCTGGTAAAAGGTCTTCTCGTTCGCGGCGACGACCTCTTCGATCGGCTTGGAGCCGAACGAGGACAACCCGAGCGCCGTTTCCGAGCGAGCTGCGGCCCGGGCGACACCGACCTCACCGTCCGGATCGACGGCCTGCACGCCGGTCGGCGAGCAGATCACCGGCATCGAGATCTCCTGCCCCAGAACGGTCGTGGTCAGGTCGCGCGTCGCGGGCAGGTCGGCGATGTGCGGGCGAAAGCCGAGTTCGGCGAACGCCGCGGTGTTGTCCGCGAGCGAGACCCCGCCCTCCGACCCCGCCAGCAAGGCCAGATACACCGACTTGGGTACCCGCTTCTTCGCGCGCCGTTGCGCCTCGGCGACGGATTCGAACCAGGTTCGCGTGTTTGCCATCTGAATGAAGATCCTTATCTGATATGCGCTTTACCGAAGTCCGGCCAGCGGACTGGTATCGCATGCGCGATCGGGCGCGGCGGTCGGCGATGTCGACGGCACACCCCGTATCGAGGGCATGCCCAACGTCACCGCGGTTCGCCTGCGGCTGCGGCGGGAGTGGTCCTTGTCGGGTTGTGGCCGGTTGCCGCCCACCCCGGCCAGCGCGAGTTCGGCATTGCCGCGCACACATTCGGGATCCGGGCCGTCGAGGGGCAGTCCGGTGAAGAATTTCGCGGCCATGCAGCCACCGCGACAGGAGTCGTAGGCCGCACACGAGGTGCACGCGCCTCCGGTCTGCGGTTCCCGTAGCCGGGTGAAGAGTTCCGATGCGCGCCAGACGGTTTCAAAGCCACCCTGGTCGCGGACACTACCTGCGAGAAACTCGTCGTGAATCGCGAAGGGGCAGGCGTAGACGTCGCCGACCGGGTCGATCAGGCACACCACCCGGCCTGCGCCACACAGGTTCAAGCCGGGCAGCGGTGTGGAGCCGAGTGCGTTGAGGTGGAAGAACGAGTCACCGGTCAACACGTTCTCGCCATTGGCTATCAGCCAATCGTAGATCGTCAGCTGCTGGTCGGTTGTCGGGTGCAGATCCTGCCACACGTCGGCGCCGCGACCGGACGGCCGAAGCCGGGTGATCCGCAGCTGTGCGCCGAAATGATCTGCGAGAGCCTTGAATTCATCGAGCTGTCCGACATTGTGGCGAGTCATCACCACTGAGATCTTGAAGTTCTCCATACCCGCCTCGGCGAGGTTCTCCATCGCCCGATACGCGGTGGCGAACGAGCCTGTCCCGCGCACCGCGTCATTGATCTCGGCGGTCGCGCCGTCGATGGATATCTGCACATCCACGTAGTCGGAGGCAGCCAGCTTGTTGGCGCGCTCGGGGGTGAGCCGTACCCCGTTGGTGGAGAACTTCACGCCGATACCGTGATCGACCGCGTAATCGAGGAGCTCCCAGAAGTCCGAGCGCACCGTCGGTTCACCGCCGCCGATATTGATGTAGAAGACCTGCATCCGCTGCAGATCGTCGATAACCGTCTTGGCCTCGGCCGTGCTCAGCTCGCGCGGATCGCGGCGGCCCGAGGAGGACAGACAGTGGGTACACGCCAGGTTGCAAGCGTAGGTGAGCTCCCAGGTAAGGCAGATCGGGGAGGTGAGGCCGTGTTCGAAATGCTGCACCAGTTTCATGGGTCTCCTTGTTCACCTAACGCACACGGCGCGGCCGGATCGTGCCGGACTCGCACAGTCCAGCCAGGGCGCCCAGGTATTGGCCCACCTCGGTAGCGGGAATGCCGGCCGCGGTGAGCGCACTGCGCGCGTCAGGGTGATGTTCGAGTTCACGCACGACGGTCACCAACTGCGGAGTCTTCAAGAACGACAGCCGACGGGTGGAGTAGTCGTAGACCAGTGCGCCGAACGGTTCGGGTCGCAGAGCCACCGACCCTGCCAGTGCGTACGGCAGGGCCGGATCGAACGCGACGGGCTCAGTAGACACCGCACATACCGTCGATCGAGACCATTTCGACGAGCAGGTCTTCCTCGACCACGATGTCATCAGTGGCGACTGCTGCCTGGTTGCTTGCTGTTTCACTCATGGGATGCTCTCCTCGAATTTGCGGGGATGAATGGTGTGATGGTGCGTCGATGACGTTGTGTACTCGACCAGGTTCTGAGGCCTTGACGTGCGAGTGAGACAACGGAGTTCAGTCGAGGCCCACCCAGACCGACTTGGTCTGCGTATAGCCGAGCAGTGCTTCCTCGCCGAGGTCCCTGCCGTAGCCCGACTGCTTGTAGCCCCCGAAAGGTGCCGCGGCGTCGAGCATGTTGTACATGTTCTGCCATACGGTTCCGGCCTCCAGACGGTGGGCGACCCGATGAGCCCGTTTGAGGTCGCTGGTCCACACCCCCGCGGCCAGACCGAAGTGTGATTTGTTGGCACGCGCGACGACCTCGTGTTCGTCCCGGAAGGTCGACACGGAAAGGACCGGCCCGAAGATCTCCTCCCGCGCAATTCTCATCTCGTCGCGCACGTTGGTGAACATGGTGGGCTTCAGGAAATGACCGGCGTAGACTTCGCCGCCAGGGCGCGAACCTCCGCAAACGAGTGTCGCACCTTCGGACAACCCGGACTCGACGTAGCCTTCGACTCTCGCGAGTTGTGTCGCCGACACCAATGGACCCATGTCGGTGGTTTCATCCAGACCGTGACCGAGGTGAATTTCTCGCGCGAACGCTTCTATCTGTGAGACGACTTCGTCGTGGATATCCTCGTGAACGAAAAGCCGCGAGCCGGCGCAACATACCTGGCCCTGATTGGTGTAGATAGCCGTCACGGCGCCCATTGCCGCCGCGCTCAAATCTGCGTCCGGGAACACGATGTTCGCGGACTTGCCTCCCAATTCCAGGGTGAGCTTCTTCAGATGCGCGGCCGACGCTACGACAATCTGTCGGCCTGTTTCGGTGGACCCGGTGAAGCTGATCTTGGCGACGCCCGGGTGATCGATGAGTGATTGACCTGCTTCCGCGCCGTAGCCGGTCACAACGTTCAGCACTCCCGGGGGGAAGCCGGCGTCCAGCGCCAACTCGGCCAGGCGAATCGCGGTCAGCGATGTGACTTCGGAGGGTTTCAGCACGACCGTGTTACCAGCTGCGAGAGCCGGCGCGAGCTTCCACGAGGCGATCAGGAGGGGGAAGTTCCATGGCACGATCGCACCGACGACTCCCAGTGGTTCACGCCGGGTGTACACGAAGGCGTCACCGATCGGTGGCGAAACCGGGATGGTCTGACCGGTCAGTTTCGTAGTCCACCCGGCATAGTAGGTCCAGCAACTCGACGTCAGGTGGATATCGAGGTACTGCGACTCATTGATCGGCTTGCCGTTGTCGAGTGTCTCGATGATCGCGAGTTCTTCGGCGTTGTCCTCGATCAGCTGTCCCAGCGTGGCGAGCATGCGCCCGCGCGCCGCGGCGGTGAGTCCCTGCCACACCGGGAGTGCCTCGTTAGCCGATCTCACGGCGGCGTCGACGTCGACGCTTGTACCCGAGGCGATCGCGGTCAGTCGCTGATTGGTTGCCGGATCCCTCGTTTCGATTTCGCCGCCGAGCGACGCGAACCACCCATCGCCGTCGATGATGATGCTGCGGGTAGCTCGCTTCAGGAATGTCCGTATGCTCGGTGAGATCTCGGGAACGGTGAGTGTCATCTAGGAAAAGCCTTTCGGGCCGTGACGGCTGTCACTCCGAAGACTGCCCGATAAGTAGCTGACCGGACGATTCGCTCGGGGGCCAACGTTGGCCCGTGCAGGCCGACCTCCGGTCGGCCGCTCCCACCCTCCTGGCGATCAGCCGACGACCGTAGGCCCGTCGCCGTCGTTGAGCACGCCCAAACTGCCCGCCATGGCGGCGGCAGCGATCCGGTTGCCAGCGCCGATCTTGTTCAGCAGGGCAGCGATCATGCGTTTGGCAGTACGCTCGGACACCAGCATCCGCTGCGCGATGTCGATTGTTTCCATTCCGGTAGCGAGTAGCTGCCACAGGTTCAGATCCTGGGAGGTCAACCGATCCAGCAGCTCCTGGGGAGGCTTGCGGCTGCTGCGCAGCAGGTGATCGAGTAGTTCCGGGTCCACGACACGCAGCCCAGCCGCCAGGATGCGCAGCGGCGACAGCAGATCGTCGGGTCGAGAGGTCTTCGAGAGGTATCCGTCAGCGCCGGCGTGCAGTGCGCTCTCAGCTAACTCGACATCGTTGGCTCCGGAAAGCGCAAGCACCTTGATCTCGGGTCGACGCGCTTTGATGTAACGGATCACCGCCGGACCGCCCAACGGGGGCATGTTGAGATCGACAATGGCGATGTCGGGCTGACATCGAGCGATCAGACTGGGGGCCTCTTCCGGGTGGGATGTCGTACCGACCACCGTGAACAGGTCGGAGAATCGGTGGCTCAACAGCAGCGTCAAACCTTCGGTGAACAGGTCGTGATCATCGATGATCACGATTTTTAGCGCGACTTCCACACCGCCGATACTAATCGGTATTTCTTAATCCTAATTCCGTTTTCGTCGCTTCCAGTCGGCACGGCTATCTAGTTCCCGCCCTACCAGCCCAAGGCCCGAAAGGGACATACGTTGGCCCGCGTGGACGTGGTTCACATCACGTCCGCAAGCCATCGTCTACCAGTGGATGCCAGCGGCCGGACTCGGAGCACGAGCACCGGCGCAGGTTCGGACCGTTCGCCCCTGTGCCGAGGATACGGCACGACCGCCCGCTGGGGGTTTCAGCGAATTCGGCCGGACCGGGCCGGTCCGGCTCACCAGCCGGCTTGCCGAGGTTCCGGGTCGAACTGGATTCGCTCGGCATCTACCCGCCACCCGCAGAGGGAAATGCGGACTAGACGAGTCACGAGGGTCACATAATGCAGAGAACCAATAACTCCGGGCCACGGGCCGACGCCGGTGTGCTTCCGCATGAATCCCCGCCGGGCGATCAGCCGATCGGGCCCGATCGAACGTCCGGGGCATGGAGGACGAGCCTGGCCGTCGTGCCGAGAGCGGTCGGCGGTTTCTACGCCACGGCGCTGGCGACCCTGCGAGCAATCCCCAAGCGGCCCTTTCACACCGACGAATTCGTCAAGCAAGCCTGGTTCATCGCCTCGGTGTCGATCATGCCAGCGTTGCTGATGGCGATCCCGTTCTGCATGATGTTCGTCTACCAGATCAACATCCTGCTGGGTGAGGTCGGCGCCGTCGATCTGTCGGGCGCGGGCGCGGGCGTGGCAATCGTCCGCGAGATCGGGCCCATCGTCACCGTACTTGTCGTGGCGGGTGCGGGGTCGACGGCCATCTGCGCCGACCTGGGGTCCCGGACCATCCGCGAAGAGATCGATGCGATGAAGGTGCTCGGCATCGATCCGATCCAGCGGCTGTGCGCCCCGCGGGTACTCGCTTCGATCGTGATCGCGGTATTTCTCAACGGGCTGGTCTCCGCGGTCGGTCTCATCGGCGGCTACGTCGCGACGGTGTATCTCCAGGGCGCTTCGCCAGGCCAGTACGTGACGGCTCTGTCGATCATCACCAAGCTCGGTGACTTTCTCGTCAGTGAGGTCAAGGCCGCGGTCTTCGGCATGCTCGCAGGCCTGGTCGCCTGCCATCTGGGCCTCAGCGCGCGCGGCGGCCCCAAGGGCGTCGGCGCCGCAGTGAACCAGACCGTCGTCTACAGCTTCCTGCTGCTCTTTCTCGCGAACTCGGTGATCACCACGATTGCCCTGGACTGACATCGCGGACATCGACTCGACCAACGACAGGACGATTGCAGTGACAAACAGGAGATTAGGGCGACGCATGGTCGTGATCGCGACCGCGCCAGTCGGCGAGCTGGAGCAGATGGGCCGCCAGTTGTCGTTCTACCAGCACGCCGTCACGGCGGTGCCTCGCACGCTCAACCGCTACCGATCGGAGGTACTGCGGCTGCTGGCCGAGGTGAGCATGGGATCCGGCGCGCTCGCAGTCATCGGGGGCACCGTCGCGGTCGTCGCCATGCTCTCCAGCTCGGTGGGTTACGAAGTCGGAGTACAAGGTTCGACGTCGCTGGCACATGTGGGCCTCAGTGCCCTGGCGGGATTCATCTCCGCGTTCTTCAACACCCGCGAGGTCCTGCCGGCGATTGCCGGTATTGCGTTGACCGCCACTGTCGGCGCCGGGTTCACTGCCCAGCTGGGTGCCATGCGGGTCAGCGAGGAGATCGATGCGCTGGAGACAATGGCCATCCCCTCGCTGCCGTTTCTGGTCACCAGCCGAGTGATCGCCGGTGTGATCGCGGTCGTTCCCCTCTACAGCATTGGGTTGTTCGTAGGTTACCTCGTAACCCGGCTGGTGACCGTGTTCATGATCGGCGAGGCAGCCGGCACCTTCGACCACTACTTCCATGTCTTCCTACGGCCCGCTGACGTTATCTGGTCGATGATCAAGGTGCTGGTCATGGCGGTCGTGGTTATGTGCGTGCACTGTTACCACGGCTACCACGCCTCCGGCGGTCCCGCCGGTGTCGGCGCCGCCGTCGGCCGTGCGGTACGAACTTCACTCGTCGCGGTCATGGTGATCGACCTGGCGGTCGGCATCGCAGTTTACGGAGTTCCGTCCGGGACAGTGCGGGTGTCGGGCTGATGAACGTCCACATGATCGAACGATCCCGGACCACCTACGTCCTGCTCGGCCTGCTGGGAGCCGTGATCCTGCTCGGCGCGGCCGCGGCCGCGATCGGGGTCAACAGGGGCATGTTCAATTCGTCGGTGACCGTCACGCTGGTGTCGGATCGATCGGGGCTGATGCTCGAGTCCGGATCCGACGTCAAGATGCGGGACGTGGTTGTCGGGCGGGTCCGTACGGTGCGCGCAATGGACGGCAAAGCCGTGATCACTCTGGACATCGACTCGGCGCGCGCCCCGTCGATACCCACCAACACCGCCGCGAGCATCGATCTGACCACCCTGTTCGGCCGCAAGTTCGTAGCGCTCACCCAGCCGACTACACCGGCGAGCACCCACATCACGCCCGGTTTCACCTTCACCACCAGCTCGATTCCTACCGAGATGAACGATCTACTCGAAGGGCTGGTGAACGTGCTGCGCTCAGTCGAACCCGACAAGGTGAACGGCGCTCTCAACGCGGTATCGACGGCGCTGCACGGACGCGGAGACCAACTCGGCGACACACTGGTCAACCTCGACACCTACCTCGCGCAGTTCAACGGCAGCCTGCCCACATTGCAGCGGGATCTGTCGGCCGCGGCCACGACCTCGGACGTGGGCGCGGGCGCGGCGCCCGCCCGCCGGCGCCCCCACCCCCACCCCCCCCCCCCCCTTCCCCCCCCCCCCCCCCAACTTTGGCGGGGGTTGGGGGCCCCCCCCCCCCCCCCCGGGGCGGCCGCCCCCCCCGCGACGCCGGACCTGATGCGCACCCTCGACAACCTGACCACGACCGGGAACACGATCACCGAGAAGCAGACGGCCCTCACCGGATTCATCCTCAGCTTCACCAGATTCGGCAACACCGGCCATTCGTTCACGAACGCCGCCGGTACGCCGCTGGTCGAGTCGATGCGCAGTCTCGCGCCCACCACGGGACTGCTCGCCGAGCGCGCGCCGAGCCTGCCCTGTTTCGTCACGAGCCTGGCACAGACCAACGGCTACCTCGAACGTGCCGTGGGTGGCAGCGATATGCCGGGCCTCAACATTCTGGGGACGCTGCTGATGGGTGACCCGCCCTACACCGCTCCCAAGGACCTGCCGGTCGTTGCCGCCGACGGTCCCGCGCAGTGTTATGACTGGACGAACCCGCTGGGCCACACCGATTTCAACGACGGCAGTCATGCCTACGGTCCGGTGCGCGGCCCGGGCGATCTGATCGGAAATCCCTTTGCCCAGTTCTTCCCGGGAGTCGGCCGATGAAAATCACTGCACCAGTGGCGAAGCTTCTGATCTTCGTTGTCGTGACCGCCATCGCCGGATTCGGCGTGGCTGCGGTCGTCGGCAACTTCCGCTCCCAGCCCTCCCGCAGCTACCAAGCGGTCTTCGCCAACGCTTCCGGACTCGGAAATGGTGAGGATGTGCGGATCGGGGGTGTGCCGGTCGGCAAGGTCGATGCGGCGCACCTGCAAGCCGATGGCACTGCGCTGGTCGACTTCACCGTCGATATCGACCACACCCTCACCGCCAGCACCGAGGCGCGCATCCGATACCAGAACCTGATCGGTGACCGCTACCTCGAGCTGGCACAAGGTCGGCCTGATCCGGCTCCGCTGCGCGGTCCGATTCCCGCGACACGCACGACTTCCGCGCTCGACCTCGACCGTGTCGTCAACGGTTTTCGGCCACTGTTGCGCGGGCTGGACCCCGACCAGACCAACCGGCTCACCGCCTCGCTGATCCAGGTCCTCAATGGCCGTGAATCCGCGATCGGCGAACTGGTCGCCAACATCGGTTCGCTGACCAACACCCTCGCCGATCGAGACGCCGCCATCGGGGCGGTCATCACCAATCTCGACACGACGGTCAAAGCGGTCGACGGGCACCGGGACAACTTGTCCAAGCTGCTGGATCAACTCCAGCAACTGATACGCGGCCTGACCGCCGATCAGCAGCAGCTCACCAGTTCGCTCGATCGGATCGATACCGGGGCCAGATCGCTCGCTGACGTGTTGAACGACAACCGGGAGCCGCTGGGCGCGGATATCCGCGCGGTCGGCGACCTGGCGAGCAAGCTGAACGCCCAGACCGACACCCTCAATCTCATACTCACCAAATTGCCGGAGATCTATCGGCTGGGCGGGCGCGCCGGGGGCTACGGCAGCTTCGTGAACTTCTTCGTCTGTGGTCTCGCGGTGCGCTACGGCGGTGGACCGGGAGATGTCACGCCGATGTTCACGGCCCCGGCTGAAAGGTGCAAATAGATGAAGAAACCGTTCCTCGAGCGCGACCCGCTTCGTCTGGGCATCGTCGGAACCCTGGTCTTGGTCGCGCTGCTGGCAGCCGTATTCAACTACGAAGCCTTGCGCGGCCTGGTACACAGCTCGACTTATCATGCGCAATTCGGTGACGCCAGCGGCCTGCTGACCGGTTCGGACGTGCAGATCGCGGGGGTGCCGGTCGGCAAGGTTCGCACGATCACCCTGGACGGCGACAAGGTCGATGTCGAATTCGACGCCGAGCCTGGCAAGGTTCGCCTCACCGCCGGCGCGACGGCCACCATCAAGGTGAACACCCTGCTCGGACACCGGTATGTCGAACTTGCACCGGGAAACGATCAAGCCACCCTGCATCCAGGTGACACCATCCCCCGCGAACGGACCTCGTCCGGGTACGACATCACCCGCTCCCTGGAAGAGACAGGCGATACCGTGACACGCACCGACACGGTCGACTTGTCGGCTGCGCTCGACCAGCTCTCAGCGGTTGAGGAGAACCTGCCGCCGGATCTGCAGACTCAGCTCAGCGGATTGAGCCGGTTGTCGCGCACCGTGGCAAGTCGTGACCAGGCGTTGCGCGACCTACTCACCCACGCCAACGGGGTGAGTGGGGTGCTCGCCGACCGAAGCACCCAGGTGTCGGCCCTGCTCGACCAGGGACAGAGCCTGTTCGCGGCCTTGAACAGCCGGTCAGCGGCCATCGCGCGGATTCTCGTAAAGGCTCGGGTGATCGCCGATGAACTCACCGCACTCAAACGTGACAACCAAGAAACTCTGGGGCCCACCCTGACGCAGTTGGAGACATTGATCGACACCCTCAACAACAACTCCGATCAGATCAACGCCGCGCTGACCGGGCTCGAAAGCTACGCCAAACAGATAGGCGAGGTCGTCGGCAGCGGGCCGTACTTCGGCGCCATGCTGCAGAACATCTTGCCGGCCAACCTCGCCGGGCAGCTTCCTGGCGCCGTAGGAGGTCCACGATGAACTCGATTCGATCCGTGTTCGGCACCCGCATCGGCCGCCCAGCCCTGGTGCTCGGCGCGCTCGTAGCCGCTGCGGTCGTAACCCTCGCGACGGTCACTGCAGTCAACCGCTCGAGCGTCAACCACGCGACGGCGTACTTCCGCAACACCACCGGCCTGTACATCGGAGATCGTGTGATGATCCTCGGCGTGCAGGTCGGGTCGGTCGACGAGATCGAACCCGAAGGCGACAAGGTTCGCGTCCGATTCACCTACGACAACAGCCATCCGGTGCCCGCCGATGCCAAGGCGGCGATCGTCGCACCGACCCTGGTCACGGGGCGCTACGTCCAACTAGCACCGGCGTACCAGGGCGGTCCTACCCTCGCAGACGGTGCGACCATCCCGCTGGAGCGGACCGCGGTCCCGGTCGAATTCGACGAGGTCAAGAAGCAGATCGTCAAACTCACTCAGGATCTCGGCGCAACGCCGCAGAACCCGGACGGTTCGCTCAACCAGTTCCTGACCGCGACCGCCGGCGCCCTCGACGGTAACGGCCGCACCCTGCACGAGTCGCTGATCAACCTCGCCGATGCGGTGCACACCCTGGATCAGGGCGGTACCGATCTGTTCGCCACCGTACGCAATTTGCAGACGTTCACTACCGCGCTGGCGACCAACGATCAGCGGATCAGGGGGTTCAGTGGCCAACTGGCGGCGCTGTCCGGGACGCTCAACGACAATCGCACCGAGCTGGATGCCTTGCTGACCAGCATGGACACCACGTTCCAGGAGGTCACCGGATTCATCCAGCAGAACCGTGCCGCGCTGAAGACCGATGTGAACAAGCTCAACACGATCACCGGCCTGCTCGTCGATCGTCAGGACGCCCTGGCGTCGATCCTGCACACCGCGCCCACCGGGCTGTCGGACTTGTACAACATCTATGACGCCCAGTCGAATTCGGTGACCGCTGCGATCGCGATCGCGGACTTCCCCCCGGATCCGAAATCGCTGATATGTGCGCTGTTGACCACCGCGAACGCCCCGGCGGACGAATGCCGCCGCGCCGGTGACGCTTTCACGCGCTCGCTCGCCGATGCCGCGACCGGAAAGGCGCCGCGATGAGGAAAACAGCTCGCTCCCTGGCTGGTGCGGCCGTGCTGACGGCGACCATATCGGTGACCGTCGCTGGCTGCCGATTCGATGGTGTCAACTCGATCTCGTTGCCTGGCAACAACATCAGCGGACGAACCTACGAGGTCACCGTCGAGCTCGCCGATGCCCAGAATCTCGTCGGGAACTCGCCGGTGAAGGCCGAGAACGCGGTGATCGGCAATATCGCCCGGATTACCAGCCGAGGTTGGACCGCGTCGCTGAGGCTCGACATCGACGCCGATGCCCACCTACCCGCCAACGTCACTGCCAGGCTTGCCCAGACCAGTGTTCTGGGATCGCAATACCTCGAGCTGTCCGTGCCACCCGGGCAGCAACCGACCGGCACCCTGAAGGCTGGCGACGTTATTCCGCTCGCCAGGACCAGTCAGTACCCTTCGACCGAAGAAGTGCTCTCGGCGCTTTCTCTCGTCCTCAATGGCAGTGGGCTGCAACAGATTCAGACCGTCACCACCGAACTCAACCGCGTGCTCGACGGCCGCCAGACGTCACTACGCTCGCTGATCGACAACCTCCAGGCCTTCGTGTCCGGGTTGGACCAGCAGAAGGCCGATATCGTCGCCGCCATCGACGGGCTCGACCGACTCGGCAGCGAACTCGCCGCCCAAACGGGCACCATCGAAGACGGCATCGACTCACTGGCGCCCGCCATCGCCGTGGTCAACGACCAGCAGCAGCAACTGACCACGATGCTGAACCGTGTCGGCGACTTCGGCTCCGTCGCCACCCGCGTCCTCAATGCCGGCAGCGCCGACCTGCACGCGAACATCGCCGCCTTACAGCCCGCACTGACTCAGCTGGCTCAAGCTGGCGACAAGATCCCGGAGGCCCTAAAAATCGCCGCGACGGTCCCGTTCCCGGTCATGACAACCGAACGGGCCTTGCGCGGGGATTACATGAATCTGTTCCTGACCCTCGACGTCAGCCCGGCGACGATCGGCGGCAAAGTGCTCGGCAGCATCCCGGTCGACCAGCTCATCCGGCTCAACCCTGCCCGGCAGGCCACCGATCCGCTGCTGGCGCCGTCGGTTCCCGCGCCCGCCGGGCCGCACATCCCGACCCTCGAAGAGGTCCTCACCCAGCTGCAAGGAGGAGCTCGATGAAATCGAAACTCGTTCGGGCGCAACTCATCATCTTCGCCATCTTGGCTGTCTTGGCCGTCTCCAACAGTGTGTACAACTACATGGGCCTACAGCGCTACACCGGCATCGGTATGTACACCGTGACCGCTGAGCTCGAGACCGCCGGCGGACTCTATGTGAATTCGCTGGTCACCTACCGTGGTGTCGACATCGGCACGGTCACGCATCTGGATGTCCGCCCGGACAAGGTCGCCGCGACGCTGCAGTTGCACTCGAACCGGAAGGTACCGCGCGATACCGGGGCGCATGTGCGCAGCGTTTCGGCGGTCGGCGAGCAGTACATCGACCTCGTCCCGGCCACGGACGGCGGACCCTACCTCGCTGACGGCGATGTGATTCAGGCCGCGCGCACCACAGTGCCGGTGCCGACCGCCGAAGTCGTCAAGAACGTCGACACGCTGCTACAGACATTGCCCAAGGACCATCTGAAGACGACCGTCGACGAGCTGTCCGCCGCGTTCGACGGCGCCGGACCCGAACTGGGCCGGCTCATCGACTCGGCACGGCCGCTGATCGCCTTGGCACAGGCCGATATCGGCCCGACCCAGCGTCTGATCGACGATGCCGAACCGGTGTTGGCCGCGGTCAACGGATCCCACACCGAAATTTCGAGTTTCGCACACAATTTGGCTTCATTCACTCAGCAGCTGGCAATGAGCGATGCGCAGCTTCGAACCGCCCTCGACGCCGGTCCCGGGTTCTTCGACACGGTTGGTGACACGTTGACAGATCTCCAATCCCCCGTGCCATTGCTGTTGGCGAACCTGCAGAGCGTCGGCGAGGTGCTCCGCGTCAACGTCGCGGGTCTGCGGCACCTATTGGTCGTCTACCCGGTGCTGTCCGCATCGATCAACTACAGCGCGCAGGGTTTCCAAGGCGCGGACATGACCTACGGACAGATACCCCTCGACATCAAACTCGGCGACACCGCAAATCCGCTGCCGTGCACGGAGGGCTATACCGCGACGCGGCGCGATCCCAGCGATCTGTCGCCAGCCGAGCCAGAGGCCAATTCATACTGCAAATTGACACAGTCGGATGCGCGGGTGGTTCGCGGTGCCCGGAACTTGCCGTGTGCCACCGATCCCTCGGTCCGTACGGCCGAAATCGCCAACTGCCCCGGCGGGCTGCCCTCAACGTGGCCGCAGATGCTGTCGCGGCCGGGCGCGCCCTATTCGCCGCAGCCGGTGCCGGACAACTCGTCGCCTGGCGATCCGGCGCCACCGGCGGATACCGGAACGTCCGCGGCTGATAGGGCCGTCCCCTACGACCCAGGCACCGGCACATTTCGTGCTCCCGACGGCTCTCTGTACTCGATCCGGCCCGCCCACGCTGACAAGGAGGATTTGACATGGCAGTCTCTGCTGATGAGGTGACCGAAGAAGCGGTCACCGATGATCCGGACGACGGCGGCGCCGTCCACGACACCGAGATCGAGGACGCGACCGACACGGTCGGCGACCCCGACGCAACCGAACCCGTGACTGTCGAGCGGCCCGCCCGGCGGCGTGCCCGCACCGCCGTGCTGGCCGTGGCATTGGTGGTTGTCATTGCCGGGACCGTGATGACAGTGTTATCCGGGCTGGCCTGGCGAGATGCTCGGGCGGCCGATCAGCGTGACAAGGAAGTGCTCTCCACCGCATCCGCCATGGCGGTCAACCTCGTCACCCTTCGCCACGCAAGTGCTAAGGACGACCTTGCCCGCGTCGAAGCCGGGACGACAGGTGCGTTCCATGAGCAATTCGCCGGCGCGGCCGATGGTTTCGGCGAACTTCTGACCCAGGGAGGAGTCGAGTCGACCGGCCAGGTGGCATCGGCAGGCATCGTCACGGCCTCCGATTCCGCGGCCACCGTCCTGGCCGCGGTCACGTCCACCGTCAAGAACAACGAGGCACCACAAGGGGAGATCCGCGTGTATCGGATGAGAATGACTCTGGACCATATCGGTGGGAAATGGCTGCTTTCGAACGTGGAGTTCGTCGCATGAGGGCCGCGCGAATCCCCGGTGCGGCCGCGGTGACACGAGTAGCGCACAACACCTGGTTTCTCGTTGTGGCGGTTGTCCTGGCCGTCGGCGTGGTGACCACCGCGACGGTGACGGCCATCGGCGATGCAAGGGCGCGAGGTGTCGACACGACCGCGCAAGAGGCCCGCGACTTCGCTGTTCAGTCGGTCCCCACGATACTCTCGTACGACCACAACACCGTCGACGCGCATTTCACCGACGCGCTGAAACTGCTGGGAGGCGACTTCCGCGCCCAGTTCGACGATGTCAGTCAGAGGGTGATCGCCCCCTCGGCCAAGAATCGGCAGGTCGTCACCAAGGCGCAGGTGGTCGACAGCGCAATCGTCAGCGCGACCAGCAATGACGCGCACCTGCTTTTGTTCGTCAACCAATCGACGACGAGCACCGATAGTCCGGCCACGAAGCTCGACGGTAGTCGCGTGCAGGTAACCGTGTCCCGCTTCGGCGACGACTGGTTGATCACCGAGATCAAGCCGGTCTGATCGCAGATCAGCGCCGCGCCGACCTATTCGACATGCAATCGTGAAAAGAGGTGCCTGCTATGGGCGTCGAAGTCTCCGTCTCCAACTTGACGAAATCCTTTGGTTCGCAGCGAATTTGGCAGAATGTCTCGTTGACCCTGCCGTCGGGGGAAGTCAGCGCTCTGCTCGGGCCCTCGGGTACCGGCAAGTCCGTCTTCCTGAAGGCTCTGATCGGACTGCTGCGCCCGGAGCACGGCTCGATCTTCATCGACGGCACCGACATCACCGCCTGCTCCAACAAGGAGCTGTACGAGATCCGAAAACTGTTCGGAGTGCTGTTCCAGGACGGCGCGCTGTTCGGCTCGATGAATCTGTTCGACAACGTGGCCTTCCCGCTGCGCGAGCACACGAAGAAGACCGAGTCCGAGATCAAGAACATTGTCATGGAGAAGCTCGAGCTGACCGGTCTGCTCGGTGCGGAAGGCAAGCTCCCGGGCGAGATCTCCGGCGGCATGCGCAAGCGTGCGGGCCTGGCCCGGGCCCTCGTGCTGGACCCGCAGATCATCCTCGTCGACGAGCCCGACTCCGGTCTTGATCCCGTTCGCACGTCGTATCTGTCGCAGATGTTGATCGACATCAACGCGCAGATCGACGCCACGATCCTCATCGTGACCCACAACATCAACCTGGCCCGCACCGTGCCCGACAACATCGGCATGCTGTTCCGCCGCAACCTAGTCATGTTCGGTCCCCGTGAGGTGCTGTTGACCTCGGACGAGCCCGTTGTCAAGCAGTTCCTCAACGGACGCATGCAGGGCCCTATCGGAATGTCCGAAGAAAAGGACGAAGCCCAGATGGCGCGCGAACAGGCGATGTTCGATGCTGGTCACCACCACGGTGGCGCGGAAGAGGTCGAGGGCATCATTCCGCAAATGCAGGCGACCCCGGGTTCCCCGGTTCGCCAAGCGGTCCACCGCCGACGCGAGCGGGTTCGTCAGATCATGCACACCCTCCCACCGGTTGCGCAGGAGGCGATCCTGGCGGACCTCCATAGAGATTCGGATCCGCCGACCGTCGTGTTGGAAGGAGCGGGCAATGCCGATTGAATCAGTGTGCCCGCGTCTTGGCTCCGACCCATCACGCCGCGTGTACAAGGATGGACTGGGGTGACCGGCAGTGGCTTTCCATCGCGTCGCCCTCGCTACACTGAGCATCGTCGGAATGTTCATGTCCACGTCGTCAGCAATCTTCCATCCGCATAGACCCGCATCGCTAGCAACGACAGAGCCGGTCGCCGCGGGTATGCAGACGGATTCAGGTCCGACCGTGGGACTTGTTCCAGCGGAGACGCCTCCACCAATCCGCCTGCGCTCGGCACCGGTCGCCGATACCGCAGAGCCGATCTCGCGGCCGATCACGACGGTCGCCGCCGGAACAGCGGTCGAGACGAGCCAACCCAGCGTCCAGGGGATCCCACAGATCGTGCTGGCCGCCTACCGCAATGCCGAGCTTATTCTCGCTCGCTCCCAGCCGGATTGCGAATTGTCTTGGAGTCTGCTGGCGGGCATCGGGCGCATCGAGTCTGGGCATGCGAGCGGCGGTAATGTCGACGCTCATGGCACGACGGTGACCCCCATCCTCGGACCGGCGCTCGATGGAACGCTGCCCGGCAACGAGGTGATCGCCGACGGTCGGGGCGGGTTCGTCCGTGCTGTAGGCCCGATGCAATTCCTGCCGAGCACGTGGGCGTACTCGGGCGCGGACGGTGATGGTGACGCCGTCGCCGATCCGAACAACATGTTCGACGCGGCCCTGGCCGCGGGCCGATATCTGTGCGCGGGCGGTGCGGACCTGGGCGATCCGGACCAGCGATTGCAGGCCGTTCTGCGATACAACAACTCGATGTCTTACGCCTCGGATGTGCTGCGCTGGTCAGCGTCGTACGGAGGAGGCGGGGACGTGATACCTCCCTCGGAGGTCCCAGCGCCGAACCTGTCGCCACGGCCCGACCCGGGCCAGCCGAATCCCGTTACAGCCGACCCTGTTCCGGAACCGGAGCAGCAGGCCCAACCACAACCTGAGATGGAATTGGAACGCGGCCTTCCAGTCCAGCAAGAGCCGATGATCGTCATTCCAGGGCTGCCGCCGATCCCCTGCGGCATCCTGTGTCCACCGCCATCCGACGGTCAGCACCGACCGCTGGGGGTGGCCTGACCGGGGCCAGCTACACGGTCGACAATACGATCTCGTTCATCCCGGTCAGCCGACAACTGCCGCTTCTTCACGGTCTGCGGTTCGAGCGGCGAATCGGTGTCGTGGGGCACCTCGATCTCGACCGGCCCGATCTTGGCCAACACCGTCCACGCCCGGGTTCCGTCGCGGGAGTTATCCTCTCCCCCGACCCGCTGGGATGCGACTGTTTGTTCGGGATTTGTATCCACTCCAGTGCTGGTGCACGGTCTCTTCCGATCCTCCCAGGAGCGGGTGGGTATGTCTTGCGCACAGAAGGGTGAAGATGTCCTGATACCTCACAAAGACGACTTGCGGGTGATCGAACGCACCATCACCGGACTGAAACATACGCTGAAAGCGCTCCGCAGCGAGCAGGATTCGCTGCACAGCGCCCAAGCATTGGCGGTGCTGGCGGATATCGGGTCCACGCCGGGCGAGTTGCGGCGGGCGTGGGAGACGAAGGGTTCGCGGTGGCGGCACGAGGCCGCCGCGCGGTTGATCGAGAGGGGCATCGCCAAACCCGCCCGCGTGTATGCCGCCCGGTGGGGGGGAAGGCCTACCCCATTTAGCAAGGAGGTACCGGCTGATGAGGGAAGCTCCCAGCTCATCCGGCAGAAAGAGGGCCGACGCCCGACGCAACCACGACCGACTGGTGGCGGCGGCGAGCGCGGTGATCGCGGAGTCCGGCGCGGAGGCGTCCCTCGAACAGATCGCGCGGCGGGCCGGGGTCGGATCGGCCACAGTGCATCGTCATTTCCCGACCCGGGCCGAGCTACTGGAAGTCGTGCTCCACGACCGTGTCCGAGCCCTGTGCGCCCGCGCGGACGAGCTGCTGACGGAGCCGAATGCGGGCGCGGCCCTGACGAACTGGCTGCGGGCGGTCGTGGCCCACGCCGCCACCGTCCGGGGACTCGGCCCGGCGCTGACCGGGTACGAGCCCGCCCCGGAGTTCTCGCCTCACACCATGATCACCGAATCGGCACGGCAACTCCTCACCCGCGCGCAGCAGGAAGGCTCCGTCGCACCGACCATCGCCGTCGACGACCTCCTCCAACTCGCCCACGGCATAGCCCTCGCCACCGACTCCCTGCCAGCCCCGGCCCAGCGCGCCGACACACTAATAGCGCTCGTCGCCACCGGACTCCTGCGCCACGCCAACAACGAGTGAGCAGGCACCGCTACGCCCGATGCCACACACGCAGATCGGGCCACCGCGCACTCGGCTACAGGGTGGTCCCTCCACGCCCTGACAGCCGACAATTTCGGCCCCGATCTGGCAAGGTGCGGCCTGGAAGCAGCCTGGTTACGGCACTTTAACTCGAGGTTCACGTCCTGCGGTTAGGGTTTCCGTGAAATATTGATTGTGCGATGGTAAACCATGAATTCATACGATGGCAACCAGGGAAAGCGTAGCCTATGTCGTGGGAAGATCTGCACGCTCGTACCGAGGTGATTCACATCGTTCTCGACAGGGCGGCGATAAACCCTGCCGACCCCTTGATTTTCGATGGCATACCCAACATGAAATGGCTGTTCGGGGGTGTTGATGGACTTTTGCTTGCGCTACAATACCGCTGGCGAATTCACCTCGAGGCTAAAATAGATCAGGCAGCCAGCGACGGGCGTCCCGTCGCCGATGCTGAGGCGGAGCTAATAGCGGAACAGCCTGCTCTATACGCACTACTGACTATTCACTGCGGCCACAAGTTCCCCACCCCAGCCCAAAATTCTCGCCGGATCAACGATGGATTTACCAGAGTTCGGAGTGAACTGTATCGTCGGGCCAGCGAATTTGCTGCACGAATTTCCTAAACCCCATGCGCCATCGGCGAGTTGCGGCTGTCCGATGTGGTCACGGCAAATATTTGCAGATGGACCAGCGCCGCCGGTATACGACGACACCCTCCGACGCGAACCACACGACTGGCGCATCAGCCACCGCACAGTCGTGGCCCGTCGAACTTCGCAGTAAACCGCACCGCACCGGCCAACGCCCGGACACATGCCACATTCCGAGTGTCCGACCAAGTCCAGTCAACCGGTGAACGTACGAGAACCAGTTCTGCTTCTGCGCCGTCCATAGTGGTCCCAGGATTGGCAACGCGGTGGTCCCTCGACTAGCTGGCGACCCCGATGAGAATCGCGTCGACGCTCTTGATCGCGGCCGTCTGGTGCGGGTGTCGTTCGACGTTAGGGTAGCGACCATGACGACGGCGAGAGTGTGGACGGTTACCTCGACAACTCCGACCGAGGACTCTGCGCGAGTCATCGCAAAAGCGGTGGTGGCTGAGCGGCTCGCAGCGGGAGCGGAGATCGCCGGGCCTGCGATCTCTGTGTTCTGGCACCTTGGCGAACTCGGCGAGGGCTCCGAATGGCGGGTCTCGCTCCGCACCTCAGCTGCGGTCCGTGATCGGCTCGCGGCACGGGTCTCGGAGCTTCACCCGTGGGACAGTCCGGAAGTGACCGCGACGCCGGTCGCGTGGTGCTTGGACACCTATGCGGAATGGGTCGAGCGCACTACAGCCGGGCAGGGATAGGCGCACGCACCGACGCCGTGCGCCGCGCCAGGTCGGCGGCACCAGCGATGCCCGTTACAGCGCAGCGTTGCGCAACCTCACGGACTCGAGCAAGTGGCCGAGCGGAAGCAACGGTGCCCGCGAGTCCGAAGGCCCGCTCTACGGTCGACAGAGCGGCCGTGTCGGCTCCAGCATCGAGATATGCGTCAGCGAGCCACGTCAGGTAGAGGGCCTTGTCCCGTGCCCAGTAATCGGGGTACGCAGCGAGGGCATTCTCGAGTGGCTTGATAGCCTTGTCCGGCTGATGCAGCACCGACCAGACGCGTCCGGTCATGATGTCAAGCTCGGCGTGGTCTACCCATCCACACCAAGGCGCGTCGGCTTCGGACTTCTCTTCCAGCGCATCCCGCGCTGCGTCCAGGGAGCGGGCGGCACCGTCGCGGTCACCCGACGTTGCCAGGGACCACGCCCGCCGTGATTCCAGTAGCGCTCTCGCTTTTGGTTGTGCTCTGGATCCGATTGCGGCGCAGGCGGAATCGGCCGCCTCTACCGATTCCCCAGTACCGCTGGCATAGGCGATATGCACGAACGCGTTTGCCGCCAGCTCGCGGCTTGCTGATTCGTCGGCTGCACGGCGGCTGTACTCGAAAAGGTCGACGGCGGTGGACTTGAATCCGGCATCGAACGCAGCCCATCCGGACTGCTGCGCCTGCTCTGCGGCAAGCTCGGTGAGATCACGCCGCACGGCTGAGCTACAGCTCGATCGGCTGAGAATCTGCTCGGTATGGGCAAGTTCGGCGAAGTACATGCGGAACGTATCGGCACCGCCGAGGTAGCTGTCGACGCTCACCAGCCGTGCGAACTTCTGGCGCATCTGCTCGACATCAGTCGTGCCCACCCCGCGCGGCGGCTGCGGCAGTGCGGCAACACCGATGCCAGCGAGGGCTAGGAAGGCTCTGCGTTTCGTGGCTTCATCCCTTTCGGCATCGCGCTGGGTCCGCCTCGGATACAGACCGAGATCATCCGGTGATCGGACATCCAACAATGCCATTAGCACGCGCCGCGTTGCAGTCCGCGGCCAAGAGATTTCACCACATTCGATCCGGCTGATCGCCTGGGCATCCACAGCCGGACGCCGTCCAGTCTCGGTCTCGACCTGAATGCAGACCAGCTCGGCCAGCTCGGCCTGCGTCCACCCCCGAGCCAGCCTCAGCGACTTGAACTGTTCGTTCGTCCCCACTGCCCCTGCCGGTTGATAGCGGTTGTTTGCCCATAGTTTTGCGCTGTTGCGCGGACCACACAACCGGAACGCTTGAATCAGGCCCCGGCGCTGAGAGTTCGGCCCCTTCCTCCCAATTGGGGGCTGCCGGGCTGTCGACCTCCGGCGTGTACATCCACGGTCGGCGAACGGGCAACCTCGGCGCTGGGTGCCTTCCAACTTCCACGGGAGGCACACACCAATGGAATCAGGAACCATCTCACCGGGTCGGCTCGCGATACGTTGCATCCGGCCGGACCTGACCGGTGACCGCAACCGCGACGAACAGCAGATGACCGAGATCGGCGTGCTACTCGGATACGCCGTCGACGAAGTGGTCGTCGTGTTGGACCCGTCCCGCGAGTGGCCACTCATCACGATCGAGAACGCGTTGAACCGCACCAAGGCCGACGCGGTCATCGTGCCCGATCTGGAACATATCGACGGTCTCGAGCGGCCGATTCGCGAGCGAGCGCAGCTCATCACGGTCGAGGGCGAGAAGATCCTCGAGCGGGCCGGGCTCACCGCAGAACTGGCGCAGGCGGCCCGCGCGGATACGACATGAGCACCGCGACGCCCCTGGATGGGCCTTGGATGTACGCCTCGGCGTGCGGTGCGGCAGCGGTCGACAGCAGCTCCGGGAAGCTGGCAGCGGTCGCGTGCCCGTCCCGGCTGTGCCCGCCCGCCGGACTGGTCCCGCTCGATGAGTACGGCCGGATCAGCCCGCACAACGGGCTCGTGCCCGGTACCTGCCCGTTCATCGGGTACCGGGTGGTGCCCGACCCCGGGGTGAACCTGCTCGATCCGACACGGCGGCAATCATGAGCGGAGCCGTCTTGGCAGTCGTGGCCGTCGTGGTCTGCGGCGCGGTGATCTGGCTGGTCGTCTGGCCCGACCTCAAGGAGCCGCGCGACAACCCGCCGATCGTGCAGACCGCCAAGCACTTACGGGTCACCGAGCACCCGAAACAGCAGCAGTGGCCGGACGATCCCCCCACGATCGCCGTCGTGCCCTATACCCACGCTGCGCCGGGCCGCCCGTTCACCGTGGGTGAGGCGCGCACGGTGATGCGGCAGCACCTCGACTGCACCCCAAGCGACTGCGCCCGGAAACGAGAGGCGCACCGAGTTCTTGTTGAGGCAGGCGTCATCCAGCCACGCACACGAAAGAGGTTGCCCCGCAGTGGGATTGAGCGATATGCCACGTCATCGGCCGACCAGTGAGCGGCCACGCCATCGCACCACCGAACTCGACAGTGCACGCGCCGTGTGGTTCATCAAGTCCGGTGAGGTCCGCGTGCTGTCGTTTCAGGTCCTCGGTGGCCTCGCGGTGAGACTCGGCGCTGATTCGGTTCCGCTGGACCGTTGCCGTACACGATGGCCCGAGCACAAGTACTTGTGGATGAGCATCGAAACCACGGCGGGCCTGCGGCTGCCCCGGGAGACGTGATGGTAGAACACTACATTTCCAGCGCCGCGCCGAGGTCGGTCACGATCCGATCGTTGGGCCGCTGTCATTCCCGGGCGCGTGCGCAATCGCGAAAAGTCATTGGTTCTGCACGCTATTCGAATGCCCGGCGACACGGCAGGCCATGAAGGTGCTCGAACACGCCGCGCGGAATCCGGAACAGTACGACACCGGACGGGGCCGCCCTAATTGAGAGCGTCCCGCACTCGCTGCGGGCGGTTCGAAACACAGAGGGGAAAACCCATGTTACACAGAATGATTCGCGTACTAGTGCTGTCGATCGCCCTGATCGCCGCCGCTGCCGGAACGGCCGCAGCGTACCCGAAATCCTATTGCGAGAGCCAATATCAGACCTTGTACAACGCGTGCGCGGAACGGTTCTCCACATCCACCGACGTCCGGATATGCCGGAACAAGGCATTCGACTGGTATCAGGATTGCCTGCGCAATTCCTGCGACTGCTGACCACGACCCTAGGATTGCCACTATGACCACCACTCCCGACCCGATCGCGACACGTCACTACGACGCCCGCGACGGCGTGCCCGTCACGGTCGAGGTCGACCGGCCGTTCTACGACAACGGCAACGACTGCTGGCGTTGCGTCTGGCGGATCACAGGACTCGGCCGAGGCCCGGAACCCTACGACGGATTCGGACTCGGCAGCGATTCCGCCGAAGCACTGGTGTACGCGCTCTGGGGCGCAGAATCCGTCCTGTCGGACCCGCGCAACATCCCACCGATCACCCTGGACGGCGACACGGACCTTCGGTTGCCCAAGAGCCCCAGCCCGCCACTGTCCAGCGACGACCGAGCCGAAATCGAAGCCCTGCTGCCACCACCACCCGACTGACAGCCTGACACGAAATGAGCCCGCCAGCATGGCCGCTGGCGGGCTTTTCTCGTCGCGTTGGCATCATCCGCTCAGCGGGATGGCTAGCCGGTCGGATGCAATCAGCCCCGTGACCAGCAGGTATTCAGTGTGCCGCCGGATGGCGCCAAATCGCCTGCGCAGCACCGTGCGCCGGTGATGTGATCACTGCTTTCTGGCCACGGCGCAGTAGGCGCCGATCTCGCGGACGCTACCGACCTCGGTGGCATTGGAACGCCACTGAGTGATCGAGACGAACCCGGGCTCCACCATCTCGAGGCCGTCGAAATATCGCTTCACTTGTTCGCGGGTGCGGGGGTGATAGGGCACCCCACCGCTTTTGGTGTATTCCGCGCACAGATCCACGTAGCCTTGGTCGTCGGTGGTGCCGTCGTAGAGGATCAAGAAGCTGCCGGAGGGCACCGCGTCCATGACGGTATCTACGACTCGGCGGGCGTGCTCGTAGGTTTGCACGTGGCCGAGCACGCCCATGAACATTACCGCGACGGGCTGCGAGAAGTTCAGGATGTTGGTAGCGGCGGCGATGATCGCCTCGGGTTCGTTGAAGTCGGCATCGATGTAGGTGGTTACACCCTCATCGGTGGTGTTGGTGAGCAGAGCCTCCGCGTGAACCAACACCAGCGGATCGTTGTCGACGTAGACGATCTTCGCGTCCGGTGCGACGGACTGGGCGACCTCGTGGGTGTTCTGCATGGTCGGCAGGCCGGTGCCGATATCGAGAAACTGACGGACTCCGCATTCCGCGGCGACGTATTGCACGGCCCGGATCAGGAACTGGCGCGACTGCTGGGCCATGAACGTGATATCGGGGTAAATCTCGATGCTGGCATCTCCGACTGCCCGGTCGATCTCGTAGTTGTCCTTGCCACCCATCCAGTAGTTCCAGATCCGCGCCGAGTGCGGAATATCGGTACGGATCACGGGGGCGCGATCATCGGACATGAGCGGGACTCCTCAGCGATAGTGAAAACAGTGACACCCGGGCAGAGCAGGGTCACCTCGACAGGTTCACCCCGGTCTGGGTTGTGACAGTACAAGATTCACCCGCCGAGGGGAGGGCGGTTCGGGCAGGGAGCCGACCCGCTACGCAGCCAGGGTTGTAAGGGAGTGTCTGATTATCAGACAGTCCCATTTACAGCCCCTCCCGCGCGTTCACAGCCCGTACCTGTTCGGTGAGTGGTGAGGAAGTTATCGACGAGCCGGACACAGTCGTCGTGGTCGATGGCGCGTAGTCCGGTGAGGCGGGCGAACACGACCGGGCCGAGGAGTTGGATGATCGCGAAGGTGGTGTCGAGTTCGCCGAGCATGGCGCGAGCGTCGGGGCTGGTGAGGACCTGGTCGAACGGGTGGCGGTACTGCTCGATGACGCGGGCGCGCAGCGAGGTGACCGCGGCCGGGTCGGTGTGGCGGCGGTCGGGGTCGGTGTGGTCGTCGCCGATGGACCCCAACGCCAGCCAGGCCAGGGTGGTCATCTGCACCGGGGCCTGTTCGATGAGGTCGGCCTGGGTGGTGAGCAGCGCGATGAGCTGCTCGCGTACCGGTGCGGTGCCGGTGGGGGCGTCGACGTGGGGAAGCAGCCGTTCGAAGGTCGCCGCGAGCAGATGGGTGGTGCTGCCGAAGTGCCGGTAGAGGGTAGCGCGCGCGACCTTCGACACGCGGGTGACCGCCTCGACGGTGACCGCCTCGACACCGCCGGTGGACAGCAGGTGGGTGGCCGCGTCGAGCAGCCGGTTGCGTGAACGTGCCAGCCGCGGATCGGCCTGCTCGTCGGCTGTGGTGAGCGGGTCGGTCGCCGCCGGGTCCGGGTCGGTCATGAACGCGTGTTCCTCCGGGTCGTGTCGCTCAGCTGTGGGTATACGTGAACTCTATCCCACACCCAGGCCGCTATGATACGAATGGTCTCGCACAGAGACCGCTGGTCTTCAAAGTCGGGAGGTGCCGGTGAACGCACCCGGGACGGACACTGTCGAGATTGCCCGGTGGACCAGGGCCGAGTGGTGGATGCTGACGGTGTCGTGCCTGGCGGTGGCGCTGGTCGTCGCGGCGATGGCGGCGTTGTATTCGGCGTTGCCGCAGATCGCTGTCGCGACCGGGGCGACGCAAGCCCAGCTGACCTGGATCGTCGACGGCTACACACTGGTGCTGGCGTGTTTGGTGCTTCCCGCCGGAGCCGTCGGTGACCGCTACGGGCGCCGCGTGGTGCTGGTGGCGGGGCTGGCGGTGTTCGCCGCCGCCTCGGCGCTGCCGCTGTTGCTGGACGAGCCGTTGTGGCTGATCGCGGGGCGGGCACTGGCCGGGGCGGGCGCGGCGCTGGTGATGCCCTCGACGTTGTCGATCCTGACCGCGGGGTTCACGCCCGCTCTTCGCGGCCGGGCGGTGGGGATATGGGCCGGGGTCGCCGGATCCGGGGGCGTCCTGGGGATCCTCGGTGCCGGGGTGCTGCTCGAACGATGGTCGTGGCCCTCGGTGTTCGTCGGGTTGACCGTGGCCGGGACGGTGCTGGCGATGCTGGCGTGCACCATCGCCGAATCCCGCCAGCGGGAGCATCCGCCGGTGGACTGGATCGGCGCAGTGGCCGTCGCGGTGGCGGTCGCGGCGATCGTGTTCGCCGCGATCGAGGTCCCCGCACGCGGCTGGGCCGACCCGCTCGTCGCCATCACGGCTGGGGTCGGTGCGACCGCGAGCGTGGTGTTCGTGGTCGTCGAGTTGCGGTCGGCCGCGCCGCTGCTGGACGTGCGGTTGTTCGCCCGCCGTGGTTTCGGTGCCGGGTCGCTGTCGGTGACCATCCAGTTCCTGGTGACCTTCGGCGTGTTCCTGCTGCTGGTGCAGTACCTGCAGCTGATCCTCGGTTATGGCCCGCTGGCCTCGGCGCTGGGGCTGGCACCGATGGCGGTGCCGCTGGTGGTGATCTCGGTGTTCGCGCCGTGGCTGTCGAGCCGGGTCGGGTTGCGGGTGATGACCGTGACCGGCCTGCTCACCATCGCCGCCGGGCTGGTGGAGGTGAGCCGGTTGACCGTCGCCGCGCACTACCTCGATCTGCTGTGGCCGCTGCTGATCATGAGCGCGGGCCTGGGGTTGTGCACCGCCCCGGCGACCTATGCCATCGTCGCCGACACCCCCGAGGCCAAACACGGGGTCGCCGCCGCGGTCAACGACGCCGCCCGCGAGATCGGCGCCGCGATCGGGATCGCCGTGGCGGGCAGCGTGCTCGCCGCCGGCTATACCCACCACATCGCGCCCGCCCTGCCCCGGCTGCCCGAGCCCGCCCGCGGGCCGGTCGCCGATTCCCCGGCCGCCGCCCTGGAGGTCGCCGACCAGGCCGGACCGGTAGCCCGGCCGCTGGCCGAGTTCGCCAAGACCGCGTTCGTGCACGGCAGCGGCCAGGCCGCGCTCGCACTGGCCGCCCTCACCACCGCCGGAGCGATAGTGCTGGCAATCCTCGCCCCCGGCCGCACACCACGCCCGCACACGTCGACCCCCTCCCCCGCAAACACCTCCCCTCCTCGCGAAAGACGCCCGTCATGACGGCCTACCGCACGATCATCGTCGACACCGACGGATCCGACCACTCCTACCGCGTGGTCGATCACGCGGCAGAACTCGCCCACGCCACCCACGCCCGACTCCTGATCATCGGCGCCCACCACCCCATCGACCAACGCGCACTCGGAGTCGACCTCGACCGGCTCGGACCCGACACCTACCGGCTGTGCGGCACCACCCCCACCGACGCCATCCTGCGCACCGCCCACCAGCACGCCCTCGCCCACGGCGCCACTGACATCGAGACCCACATCCTGCCCGAACCCACCCTCCCCGCACTGCTACACCTGGCCACCACCACCGCCGCCGACCTCATCGTCACCGCCAACCCCCACCGCTCACCACTGCTGGCCCGGCTACTACCCACCCCACCGATCCAACTCGCCCGCAAAACCCACTGCGACATCCTCATCGCCACCACCCGGTAGACACACACCCGCCGAAAGCGCCCATGACCGAGCACATATCCGGGGCACCAGACTCACCGGGCCTCCATGGGTGGGTGGGACCCGCGGGAGATCCCGTCGGGCTGGGCGCGGCTGGTGGGTGTGTCGGTGAAAGCGTCAGCGATCATCACGTGGGGGCGCTCGAAGATCAGCGGCCCATAGGTGTGGCGAAGGTCGATCAGGATCGCGTTCAAGGGCAGGTCGTCGAAGACGCCGCGCTCGCGGACGTACTCCATATGCTGGGATCCGTCGGCGGTGTAGGCGTGCAGGAGTGCATCGCGATCGCCGTCGAAATCCACCGGCGGCACACCGAAACGCGCGCACAACTCGCTGTTGAACGCGGGCGTCGCCTTCAACCACCGGCCGCCGACATAGAGGAGGCTGTAACCGTGATAGACGAACAGGTCGGTGCCACCCATGAGCGCTCGCAACGATTCGGTCTGCAAATGATTGCGGACGTCAGCGAAGCCCAGCACCGCCGGGATCCCTGCCGCACGGCACACTGCGGTCAAGAGCACCGCCTTCGGCACGCAATAGGCACGCCCTGCCTCGAGGACGAAGCTCGCTCGATAGTGGGCAGGATCGTCCGACACCGTGTAGGGGTCGTACCAGACCTGGTCGCGTACGGCGGCGAAGAGGCGCTTCGCCTTGTCCCGGTCGGTGCTCGCGTCACCAATCGCGGCGGCGGTGAACGCCCGGACGGACTCGTGCTCGATATCCAGGAAGTCGGTCGCCCCCAAGAACGTCATCGGTGCCTGATTCATCTGCGCTCCAGTGTGATAGGCAATCCGTCGACAGGAATGGGGAGCGAGGTGTTGTCCCATCGGGCCTCATACTGGTCGGGGACCGTCCAGGTATAGGTGCTCAGCATATAGTGCAGGATCGCCTTGACCTCAAGGGTGCCGAAGTGCAGGCCGATGCACTTGTGCACCCCTCCTCCGAAGGGGATCCACCCGAGGCGGTGATTCTGGTCCTCACGCCGCGGCTCGCTGAAGCGGTCAGGATCGAAGGTGTCGGGGTCGGTCCAGCACGACTCGTCGAAGTGGTTCACCGCCGGAGCCACGGCCACCAGGGTGTCCGCCGGGATGTGGTGTCCGGCAATCTCCACGTCCTCGACCGTCTTGCGCATCACGATCGGCACGGGTGCCACCAGCCGCAGCGTCTCCTTGATCACCAGGTCCAGCGTCGTCAGCGACTCCAGGTCGCCTATGTCCGGGCGGCGTCCACCCAGCTGGTCGGACTCGGCCCGAGCCCGTTCCTGCCAGACCGGGTGCTTGGCGAGGAAGTAGACAGCTGCGGTGGTGGTGATGGTCGAGGTGTCGTGGGCCGCCATCATCAAGAAGATCATGTGGTTGACGACGTCCTCATCTGTGAACGCCTCACCCTCGGCGGTACGGGCATGGCACAACCCAGCAAACAGGTCGTCTCCGTGACCGCTTCGAGCCGCTGGCAGGTGCCGGGTGAAGTAGTCCTCCAGGAGCGCGCGCCCACGGACTCCGGCTCGCCACCGAGTCCCTGGCAGCGGGAAACGGATGATCGAACTGGCCGCACGCACGGTGGCCACGAAGGCGTTGTTGATGGCCTCAGTGTCCTCGCTACCTCCCCGATCTGCCATGAAGACCTTCGTTGCGACGTCCAGGGTCAGGGCCTTCAGCAGTGGGTAGATGCGCGTGGAACGGCCAGCTGTCCACCCGAGGACACTGGCCTCCAGCGTCGGGCCGAGTTGGTCGACGTAGCCGGCGAGCCGGTCGCGGGTGAATGCCTCCTGCATGATCCGCCGATGCATCCTGTGCTCATCGAAGCTCATCAGCATCAGGCCCCGGTGAAAGAAGGCATCGATGAGATAGGTCCACCCGTCCTGGGAGAATGACTTCGCCCTGGTCGTCAGCGCCTCCTGTGTGGCATCCGGGCCGGCGATCACCACTATTTTCGTGCCGAAGGCGCCCATCCACGAGACAGGTCCGAGCCGCCGGTACCTGGCCCGAGTGAAGTCGGAGCCGAACCGGATGTAGTCCAGGGTATGACCGAGCAGTGGCAGGCCCGCGGTCCCTCGGACCGGCTCGAGGTCGGACCCCGCCGGGGGCGAGGCGAGCTCGCGGACCGGCCACTGGTCACTGGCCCCCAGCAGGGCTGCGTCGACCCGGTTCGGCAGCGGCGCCAAGAGGACCGACGAGAGCCGCTCACGACCCTTTGCCAGCGGGAGCTGGATGACATTCGTCACTGACGTTCCTTTCCGAAATGCGGGCCCGCACTCGCTGTGGTCGTACCACCCCGAGGATCCGTCACCTCAAGCCGAGCCGGAGAGCACCAGTTCGGCCCGGTCGATGGGGAGCTGCTGCGTGATGACCCGCTTGCTGAACATGAAGTCGCGGGGACGGTTGATGCAGTCGGCGGCTATGAGCTCGCCCGCACGGAGGTAGAAGCAGGTGAAGTCGCGGTCCCGGGTCGGGTCGCCGCTGAGGACGACTTCGTCGTACCCGGTGTTGAGCCCGGCGATCTGGAGCTTGAGGTTGTATTGATCTGACCAGAACCACGGAAGCGCCGCTATCTTTTTGGGTTTCCCGCAGACGGTCGCGGCGGCAACCTTGGCCTGTTCGCCTGCGCTCGGCACGGACTCCAGGCGTATGCGACGACCGTAACGGGCCATGTTGTGGCTGGCGCAGTCCCCAGCGGCCACGATGTCGGCGTCGCTCGTCCTGGTCTGGTCGTCGATCACGACGCCGTTGTCCACGACCAGACCCGCGGCGGCGGCGAGCTCGGTGTTCGGCTCAACGCCGATGCCGACAATGACGAGGTCGGCGGGAATTGATTGGCCGCCGACCAGGACCACTTCGCGGACCCGGCTGTCGCCGGACAGAGCCGCGACCAGCGCGCCCGTCCGGATGTTGACGCCATTCTCCCGGTGGATGCGGTCGAAGAACGCCGATACCTGTGGGGCGGTGACCCGTTGGAGGACACGCTCGGTCGCCTCGAGCACTGTGACCTCCAGACCCAGTGCACGCAACGAGGCGGCCGTCTCCAGTCCGATATAGCCGCCGCCGACGATCACGGCCCGATGCCCGGCGCTGGTGGCCTCTCGGATCATCTCGACGTCCGCGGCGGTGCGTAGGTAGTAGACTCCGGCCAGGTCGGCTCCCGGGGCGGAAAGCCGACGAGGGCGGGCTCCAGTGCACAGCGCGAGCTTGTCGTAGGGCAGCGCGTCGCCGGTGCTCAGTGCGAGGTGACCAGCCGAGCGGTCTATCGCCTCCACCGTCGCATGCAGGGGTTGGATTCGTTGCTTGGCGTAGAATTCGGCGCTACGGATCGCGAGTTCATCGAGTGTGGTCTTCCCGGCCAGGTAGGCCTTCGACAGCGGCGGGCGCTGGTAGGGCAGCGCCGACTCCTCTCCAATCAGGACGATCTCGCCGGTCCACCCTTCCTGGCGCAGACTGGCCGCCAGTTGGGCCCCGGCATGCCCGGACCCGACGATGAGGGCTCGCTGCAAGCTCATGCGCCGGCTTTCGGAGTGAGGCGGACCATCATCTTGCTGATTCCCCGCACGAAGTTGGACTGCACGTACTCTGGCTCTCCGACCACCTCGATGTTCTCGAAACGAGGCAGCAACTCCTCCCAGAGGATCCGTAGCTGCAGCTCGGCCAGCCGGTTGCCCATACAGCGGTGGACACCGAAGCCGAAGGCGATGTGGTTGCGGGCGTTGGACCGGTCGATGACGAACTCGTCGGGCCGTTCGAACACGCGCTCGTCGCGATTGCCCGAGGCATACCACATCACCACCTTGTCGCCCTTGCGGATGAACTGGCCGTTCAGCATGGTGTCTGCCTTGGCGATCCGGCGCATATAGGCCAGCGGGGTTTGCCACCGGATGATCTCCGAGACCATGTTGGGGATCAGACCGGGGTTCGCCTTCAGCTTGTCGAACTGGTCAGGGAAGCGGTTCAATGCAAGTACACCGCCGCTCATCGAGTTCCGGGTCGTGTCATTGCCTCCGACGATCAGCAACACGAGGTTGCCCAAGAACTCCATCGGGCGGTCGATCAGATCCTTGGTGTCCTCGTTGCTCTGCAGCATCGTGATCAGATCGAAGCCGGGCTCCTCCCCGGCAGCTGTCCGGGCCGCCTTGTCGTGCCATAGCGCGCTGAGACCTTGCGCCATGTCGCGCATGCCGCGGAATATCTCGTCATTGTCCGAGGGGCCGCCGTTGGCTTGCTCCAGCGACGTCGCGAGATCTGACCAGTAGACGAGCTTGCGCCGCTGGTCGTACGGGAAGTCCAAGAGGGTCGCAAGCATCCGAGCGGTCAACTCGATCGAAACGTTCTGCACCCAGTCGAACGGCTGATCCACCGGCAGGTTGTCCAGCACCTCCTGGACGCGCGAACGAATCAGGCCCTCCATCTCACGCAGATTCTTCGGTGCGACCACCCCTTGGACCGCGGCCCGCTGCGCGTCGTGGCGGGGCGGGTCCATCGCGATGAACATCTCGATATCGAGGAAACGAGGCGGGGTCCCAATGACGATGAGCGGCTCGGCGGAGAAGACCTCGTGGTTCTTGTCCACGGCCACAATGTCGGCGTGCCGCGTGACGGACCAGAATGGACCGAACGGACTCTTCGGCTGATAGTGGACCGGGGCCTCGTTTCGCAGGCGCTCGAAGTAGGACTGCCAACGCCCCTGGCGATACAGGAAGGGATTGCTGAGGTCGATGTCGGCGAGCTCGACGTCCTCGACCGGCGGGATGGGCTTCTCGACGAAGAGCCTCGACCCGTTCGTTCCGGTCACCCATCGCCGGGTCCTGTCGTACAGATGTGCGCCTTGGATCTGCAGCCCCATCGGAATAGTCGACTGAACCTTGGCGGTGATTGCTCCAGGAATCTTCATCACGGCTTACCTGTCTCTCTCGTCGTCACATCTGAAACTCAGGCGTTTGGACGATCAAGCCGTCCCACGCCGCCGAGGCCACCATCTGGCAGGACAGCCGGGAGGTCGGCTGGCGCTCGGGGTTCATCGCGAGCATCTCCTCCTCGGCTGCGCCGGAGAGCCCCACCTGCTCGGACCATTGCGGATCGACGATCACATGGCAGGTGCCGCACGCGGCCTCGCCTCCGCAGTCGCCGTCGATGCCGGGCACCCCATTGTTGGTTGCGACCTGCATCAGCGACTGACCTTCCTCAAGAGGCACCTCATGCTTCTCGCCGTCGTGGGAGACAAAGGTGACAACTGCCATAGCCAGCTCCTGATACGTAGTCCTCAATGTGAACACTTGGTAAAAGTCTTGTCGAAAATGAGCGCTTGGACTATGTTCAACGAAGTCAGAAACTTGTGAGTTTGGCTCAGTGAGGCGATGGTGAACCTCAGTGACGAGGGTGTGCCTCCGGTCGTGTTCGTGCAGTTGCTCGAGAGCCACGCGCTCGACCCGGGCGCCGTCGCACGGCTTCGCGGCATCATGGCTCGCGAAGGAACCGACGAGGCGACGCTGGTCCAGCGTGACGTCCAGGTCCCGGTGCGGTGGTTCCGGGAGGTCTACCCCGAACTGGATGTCGACCAGGCAACCCTGCTCGGCCTCGCGTTCGCTGAACAGGCCCAGTTGACGTCCTTCGGCCCGTTGAGTTTTCCGCTGGTCAGCGCAGGTTCGGTAGCCGAGATCGTGGAACTGCTCACCTTTCTGCCGTTGATTTCGACAGCACTCAGCCCACAGTTCCATCCAGGTGAGCACGGCCTCACCGTCGGACTTACCGGACACACACGTGATCCGGCCCTGGACTGCCTCGTGGTCACCTACGGCGGGTCGGCACTACTGCGACTGCTTGACATGCTCGCCGGAGAGGTACAGACCGTCACACTCCATCTGAGTTGGCCAGCGCCGGCCTTCCCGGCCGATCACGAGGACACGCTGGCCGGGCGCCTGTTCTTCGACGCTCCGATGTCATTCCTCCATATCCCTGCCGACACTCTCAACGAGGTCTGCCGGTTCTCCGATCCCGTCGCGTATCGACTCGCCATCGTCGATCTGCAACGAACTCTCGACCAACGCAGCGGACCCACCTCGTTCTCGGAGAAGGTGAGACGGTTGCTGGAGAAGGATCCCGGACACAGAAGCAGCCAGTCGGTCGCACACGAGCTGTCGATATCCACCAGCACGCTCAAGCGGCGCCTCGCCGAGGAGGGGACCACCTTTCGCGAGTTGTGCCAGTCGTTCCTGCGCGAGCGCGCGATGCTGCGGCTACTCGACCGATCAGTGTCGGTGAGTGAGATCGCCACGGATCTCGGATACAGCGACCTCACCAACTTCTCACACGCCTTCAAGCGATGGACCGGCCGTTCTCCGAGCGAATTTCGGCTGAGTTCGCCCGGCTCGTCGGGCTTGTGAGAAAACAACAACGCTGTAGCTCCTAACACGGAGTAGCGCTCGGGCTGAGGTTGTCAGTCCCGGGCTGCAACTGCTCGGCGACGGCGGCCCGAGACTAATACAGGATCAGGTGACAGCTGGACAACCGCGATCGCCTATGGGGCATCGGCAAACAACCAGAGGGTTACGGTGCGCCAGATTCGCTGCTCGGGTCAAGTGCGTTCGAGGTTGCATCTGGCACGATTTGCGTAATTGACCCATTCGAAATTGCTCGGGCGCTTGATAGCTGAAGATGTCGCGGGTGCTCTGATCTTGGATTGGTGGTTGTCTTGTTCCCGCATCTTGCCCAGTTGTCGATCGAGCGCGTAATGCATCCTGAGGCGTGTCGATGTCGGGATCCTGGACATGGCTGGTAATCCCGGCGGGCGTGTTCGGGTGATCTTGTTCGGAAGTTTTGCCGTACTTGGGTGATCTGGTGATCAGTGATGCTGATGCAGTAGTCGTGCGGGCTGTCGTTGCCGCCGCGATGGCGCGGTGTCCCGGATGCTGACAACATCCTGAAATCGGCTACTACCGCCGTTCGGTCGGTCGAGCCGCATCTCCGCGCCCAGCCTCGGACAGCCCGGTCAGTGACAGATCAGTCGCTCACGTAGCGCGTCGTGGTCCGGCGCGGCGGCGGAGTCTGAGTCCGTCCCGGAAGTTGAGTGCCAGTAGCGTGATATTAACGGCGCCGGCGCACAGTTCGATGGCTTGTACGAGGTAGAACGTGCCGCCGAACTCCGCTCGTGTCGCGAGCTGGTCGAGGTACAGCGCCGACGGGACGAGGACGAGGAGCCCGATAGCGCCGATGATCGGCATACGTCGCTTCTTGGTGAGGATCCGTGCATCGGTTGTCGGTCCTGCCATCGCGAATCCGGTTGCGCCGGTGGTGACGAGGGCGGGGACCAGAAGCAGGAAGCCCCAGGGGATCGCTTGTTTGACCACGGTGATCAGGTGCAGGGATCCGGTCAATTCCGTTGTGACGGTGGAGATCCAGAACGTGAAGGTTGTGAAGAGGGCAATCGTCGCGGTGACCGGATGAATACGTTTAGCCATCGCTGCCTCCGGTCGGTGCGGTGCGGTGGGCTTCGAGGTTCGCGATCAATCGTGCGGTCAGCTCCAGGTACTGTGCCATTTCCTGATCCGAGATCTCCTGTGAGGCTGCGGCATTCACGTCGTCGGCGGCCCGGACGAGATCTACCTCCAGACTGTGGGCGTGCGCGGTGAGTGCGATGAGGGCTTTCCGGCCGTCAGTGGGGTCGGGCCTACGTACGATCAGTCCGTCACGCTGCATCCGGTTGAGGGTGTGTGCCATGGTCGACTGATCGATGCGGACCTGTTCGCGCAATTCGTTCTGCGTCACCTCGTCTCGTTCATACAATGCGAGCAGTTGGGCGAACTGGCCGGGCACTACCCCCATCGGGGCGATTCGCACCCGGAGTGCCTGCTCGAGCAGGCGGGCGAGGTGGTTGATCTGATAGCCGAGCGATTCTTCCCGTTTCATGCAGACTCCTTGTATGGCTTGCCATACACAATACATGGCAAGCCATACAATAGGTGAGGGTGGATCTAACAGCCGCGGACAACAGTTGGCGACTACCCCCGTTGGATCTTCGTTGTGACGTTGACCTACGCGCGTGTGAGTAGGCAGCCGAGAGCCACTGCTGTGCGATCGATGCCGAGCCTCCCCGATTCGTTCCGGGGCCGGCCATCAGCCGGAAAGGGGTCAGGATTCAGAATCTGACACTAGTTTCGTGATTCGGCGATCGGTTTGCTCAGTCGCTCAACAGGCTTCGCTTGCGGAAGTAGGTCCGGTTTGGCTCTGCCGAACGTCTGCCGCGTGATCGTCCTACAAGTTAACGTGCCCGTCGACCGGGCCGCTGTTCCATGGCATCGTGAATCCGGCCGGTGACTGCGTCGGAGTCTCGGCGCAATCCCCGGACGAACGAGTGCAATGCTGGCAGGTCGTCCGTCTCGACGGCTGTTATCCATCGCTCCAGCTCACGGCCGCGAAGTTGCTTCATCATCAGCGATTGCGTGAGAAGACTTTCGCAGAACAGGTGCCCGGTGTGTTGTCACAGAACAACCGGCGTATCCGCAGCCGGATCAGCACCTCGCGACAGGCAACGGCGGCGTCGGACAGTCGCCGTTCAAACCGGCTGTGCGCCCGCTGCGCCGTCACCCCGCATCCGGGACAGGCAACCGGCTCGCCGCGAGTACTGGCCAGGATGGATAACACCCGGTCGGATGCATAAACGCGCTCGATCGACAACCAAGCAAGATGCGGGAACCGGTCAGCCGCCGGTCCAAGATCAGAGCACCCGCGACATCTTCAACTATCAAGCGCCCGAGCGAATTTCGAACGGGTCAATCACGCAAACCGTGCCAGATCCAGAATCTCACCGGACTCGACAGCTCGGAACGAACATGGCGATGGCAGCCGAGCATCCCACAGAGCACGCAGCTGTGGGTGGTGTATACGAAGTCCTTCGAGGTCGAGCCGTATTTGACGAAGCCAGAGGCTGAGGGCTAGCCTCACTCACATGGACACTTCTTCAGTGTCCAGAGGTACCGAAAATGTGCGCTTGTCCCTGATGGCGCACCAGAAGTATTACCGCAGTCACAATCCCAGTGCCGCAGAAGACCGACAGCGGCGGATCGACGAAATACAGACTGAGATCGACGAATCCGACCCGCTAAACCACATCAGGACGATCCGTACGTGCTGGAAACTGCGCACCCGCTCCGACCAGCAACGGCCCTACCGAATCGCCTGGTTCGACGCCATGGAACGCCTCGTCGACGCTGAAGTGCAGGCCGCCACAGACCGCACCCGACGCGACGAGCTCGACCACAAACAAGGACGCGACTCGCACCTCGCCGAACTCGAAAGCCTCTTGAACCGTGCCACCCCTACGGTTCGCGCCGAATACGCAGATGCGCTCGCCGAGCTGCGGACCGGCCCCGACAACGTCGGTGACCGGCTCGGCCTGCACCTGGCCGAACTCGCCGCAACCAGCTCGGCAAGCGCAGCCGCGGAAGTCAGCTGGAGGCCGAGGCTGCACGCAAAGCACTGGTCGAATTCGCCGGAGGCCCTGACCAACTCGTCGACGACACCGACGTGCAGCTAGCTCACCTGAACGCCACGTTCCGGCTCTACGACCAACGCACGCACGCCCGCCGACGTCTCCAGGAAACTAAGACCGAGCTGTTCCACGCCACCACTCTTCAGCGGACCCCGCAACCGACATCAGCCGATCAGACAATCGCCGATCGAAGTGCCGACCCAGTCCGGTGGCTGACTGACGACCAGCTGAACGAGATGATCGAAAAAGCGCGGTTCGAACGACAATTGCTAGCTGCACGACAAGAGCAGCGACGACGGGCATCACTCACAGAGGAGCAACGCACCGCCGAAGACGTACTGCGCACGCGAACGACCCAGCAGCACGAGAGCGCATCTACCACGACGCCGCATTCGCCTCTACCTGACACTGATTTCAGCCTGTAGCGGCTGCGGATCCTGAGCGTCGTGGTGTGCGCATCGCTGCGCACTACGACTGCCCCGCACAACCCATTTACCCACTGCGGTTCCCGCCATGCCGGATTCGCTGCCGCGCGCATCTCCTGTGACGCGACGATCACTGGGCTCGTACCAGCCATGCGGTCAGCACGGCTGAAGCGGGTAGCACGGCGGCGGAGGAGTGACTGGCGCCGACCGTACGGGCGCGGGCGCAACAGTCGAGGGCGCAGCGGGAGACGCTGGCCTGTCGGGTGACTCCATGTGAGTGAGGGCCAGCACGACCAGCAGCAGGACCACACCACCGAAGACCACCGCGAGCGCCCACAGGATCGGCATGGGGTTGGTGCTCCGGTAGCCGTGGAAATACGGGGACCGATAGCGTCCCGGACGCGGCGCTCGGCGGTCGCGGAACCGGGTGTACCCACGCACCGAGTGCCCGCCCGGCTTGCGCCCCCGACGTCCGGTCCCCCGCACGGCCTCATACCCCATGCCAGAAGTATCCCAGCGGGCACCGGCCCGTTCGGGCGAAACCGCTGCCTGAATTTGCGCCGCAGCGCGAAACACCTTGCTGCCCTGAAAGATATAGCCACTCTGCTCAAGGACACCAGCGAAGGCAGACCTCCTGATTGGACGATCTGGCCGAGCAACTGCTTCGTTGCTCGTCACCAAAACTGACCACTCGGCATCGTTGCCGTTTCGTCGAATCGGTTGTCGGACTTGGACTCATCGTGCACCCTGGTCTGTTGCCTAGGGATGGAGGTTGGTGGGGATCATGGCTGAGATCGATGATGCTGAAGCTCTGCGGTTGACAACGAACTTGGTTCAGTTTCTGGCGGAAATCACTGAGAACGCAGCGCGTTCACCGATTCGGGACGTCGTTTCCGACCATCGAACCGGTCCGAAGGTCCTGGTGTGGCTGGACGACCTCCCGGAGAGCGTCAAGGTGGCCGACCAACCGGATGGGGTGCTACTGAGGCTCGGCCCCCGACCCGTCTCGTCGAGCCAGCGTTGCCTGAAGAGCTCGCTGATTCCGTGATCTGGACCGAAAACGAACACGGTGGTCACGAGCCCGCGCTGCAGGGCGGCACCGGCCACGTCGCAGTCTTCAAGAAGTGGCAAGCAGCGTGGGCGAAATGGGCTGCAGCGGAACGCCAGTCGCGCGAGACGCGCAAGCTGTACGAGGATCTCGAACTGGCGGCCAAGCTCCTCGAGCAGCAGGACGACGAATATGAGTTCGTCCTCGTTGCTGGCTTGCTGTCCTGGAAGACACCCGATGGTACGCAGCTCCGTCGCCACCTGATCAGCGAGCCGTTAGTTCCAACTCTCGATCGGGAGACCGCGGAAGTAGTTGTCCGCCGCGGCGGTGGTAAGCGCCGGCTCGAGGACCGGGAGCTGCTCGAAGGACAAGAGGGCTACTACCCACAGCGCAGCGCAGCAATCAAGGCCGCCGTGCTGGACTCCGACACATCCTTGCTGGACACCGACATCATGGCTGACGTGGAGACGTGGCTGGCCGCCGCGCTGGACCAGCCCATGCAGGCAGTTCCGCTGAGGAACGACTTGGGTGACGAGCCCACACCGACGGTTCAGGTCTGCGCGGCTCCGGCGATGTGGTTACGGCCCCGCAGCAAGGTCCTCCTTGCCGAGGCATATCGATACATCGCCGACGAGTTGAAGAAGCCAGGTGCGCAAGTGCCGGTGGCGCTCGCCCAACTCGTCATCGAAACCGAGAAATCCCACCGTGACCGCTGGCTAGCCGAGCAAGGCGCGGTCACCGGAGACATACTCGGACACGATCCGCTGTTCCCGAAGAAGACGAACAGAGAACAAGAGCGAGTGATGGACTTGCTCCGCACCGAGACTGCTGTCGTCGTCCAGGGGCCACCCGGCACAGGCAAGACACACACGATCGCCAACCTCATCAGCACGTTGCTGGCACGAGGCCAGCGTGTGCTGGTGACCAGCCAGAAGGAGCAGGCGCTCAAGGTGCTGCGGGACCAGATCCCGGAGGAGCTGCGGAAGCTGTGTGTTCTCCTGGCCGGTGGAAGCCGCAATGCTGCAGCAGAACTCCAGTCGGGCTTGGACACGCTCTCGGGCGAAGTCGCGTCCAAAAGCAGCAAAGCCCTTGCCGACCAGGCCGAGATCCTCGCCGAACAGCGAGTACAGTTGCGCAGCAAGAGCGCTGAGTTGAACCGCAGAATCCTGGCACTTCGCGACGCCGAGAACGTCTACCACGACCCGGTGGTGCCCGGCGACTCGGGCACCCCATACTACGGGACACTCGCCGAGATCGTCCGAACGGTGCGACGCAACGAACCGCACTACGGGTGGATGCCCGACGTGACCGACGAAGCGCCGAAGGTCCCACCATTGTCGACGGCCGAATTCGTGCAACTCCGCCGACTATTGCTAACGGAGACCCCCGAGCGGCGAGCGCGCGGTTCACAGCTCATCCCTGACCGGGATCAGCTGCCGTCCGGTGGTGACATCGCCCGATTGGTGCACGCAGAGCGCGACGCCGAGGCGGACATCCCGACGTCCGCCGACGAGCTGGCTCACACACTGGCCCGCGCGGACGAAGAGTCCTTGCGCTCACTGCATCTGTTGACCGACAGCCTCCAGCCGGTCCTGCGGCAACTCGGATATACCCCCGACGGAACGCCTTCCGAGGCGCCGAACTGGGCACACCGCGCAACGACGGACCTGATGACAGGAAGACGGCTGGCTATCTGGGACCAGTTGCTGAGCCTGCGGGAGGAACCGCAGCAACTGCGGGAGGTGCACAAGCCCATCGCGCGACATCAGATTGAACTCGAGCCCATTACACCGACGTCGCTCGCCACGGCCCGCGGCTGGCTGAAAGCGGGTTGGGAGCTACACCGCCATCTGAACGGCGGCAAGAAGCTCCGCAAGATCCTTCCTGCTGAAGCCCAGCGACGCGCTACACCCTTCCTGAACGCGATTAAAGTCGACGATCAGCGGCCATCGACCACCGAGGAACTCGACGTGGCGCTTACTCGGCTCGAGATCGAAACCAGGGCCGCCCATCTCATCGCACAGTGGGCCGGCGCCGACGTTCACCTGGAAGTAGGACCTCTGCTGCCGATGCTGGCGGAGCTCGAGGATCACGCGAAAACCCTCGACGCTGCCGCCGCCATTTCCGGCATCGCCCGCGACGCCGCCAGAGTCCTGCAAACAGCTGGCGTGGTAGTCGACCTTTCCACACCTGCCGCACTTGCCAGGACGCTGGCGAGCACTCACGTGGCGCTACGGCGAATCGACCTGGAGAAGGCCAGATTCGGCGTCGACCGTCTTGTCGCGACGATCGATGAGTGGGCGTCGCGATCGGACGCTTGCCCCGAGCTGGTGCTGCTGCGAGAGGCCGTCATCGAGCGAGACCTCGACGCCTATACGGACCGCCTGCAGCTCATCGAAAACGCTCGTTTCGAGCGCGACCAGGAGCTACATAGCCGACAGCTTGGGCAAGCACTGGAACTCGCTCACCCGCGCCTGCTCGAACTCTTGCGCACAACCGCGCACGATCAGGTCTGGGACGATCGGCTCGCGTCACTGCCTGATGCGTGGGCTTGGTCCACGGCGCGGCGATTCATCGAGCACCACCGCACACTCGACGAAGAGAACCGCTTGACCGCCGAATTCGACAACGTCGAGGACACGATTCGCCGGATTACCGAGCAGCTTGCAGGGGTCGAGGCCAAGCGTGCGTGCCTGAATCAGATGACGGACACCCACGCGCGGGGCCTGCGCACCTACCAGCAGCACATGTTTCAAGTAGGCGCTGGCAAGGGAAGGAAGACACGCGAGTTCCGCCGAGCGGCCCGTGAAGCAATGGCCATCGCCAAGGAGGCAGTACCCGCCTGGGTCGTGCCGTTGCCAAACCTATTGGAAAACCTTCCCCCTGAAAAGAACTCTTTTGACGTCGTTATTGTCGATGAAGCAAGTCAGGTCGGATTGGAGCACCTGTTCCTGCTCTGGATGGCCCCGCGCCTGATCGTGGTTGGAGACGACAAGCAATGCACGCCGGGCGCAACCCGGATGGGCAAGCTGGAACCTGTATTTCAGCGACTGGATGAACACCTTGGTGATGTACCATCCGATATTCGATTGAACTTCACATCGAAGGCGAATCTGTTCGGCCTGCTATCCGCGCGCTCCGGGAAGGATGCTGTCGTCGCACTCCGAGAGCATTTCCGTAGTATGCCTCAAATCATCAACTGGTCGTCGACTCAATTCTATGGACAAAATGGAATCCCTGGGTTGATCTCTTTGCGAGAACATACCGTAGACGACCTCGAGCCTCTCCGCGTCGTAGCGGTGGACGACGCCTTCACAGAAGGCAGGGAACAGCAGATCCGCAATCCTGTGGAGGCAAAGAGGATTGTGGAGCAACTTGTCGATTGCCTGAACGACGCCCGGTATTCGGATAAAACGATCGGCATCGTTGTCCTACAGGGTCGGCGACAGATACGAGAACTTGAGGATGAAATTAAGAATACGGTTACACCGGAGCAGCGTGAACATCACAAGATTCGCGTCGGAACCGCACCGGACTTTCAAGGCGACGAGCGCGACGTCATTTTCCTATCGATGGTCGTCGCGAAAGATCATCCGATGGCTCAGCGAGCCACGAGCGCCCGCCAAGCATTCAACGTCGCCGCAAGCCGCGCCCGCGACCAGATGTGGCTTTTCACCTCAGTAGGGCTCGGGCAGCTCAAAGAGAGCGATCTCCGGGCGTCACTCTTGGCATACATGACAAATCCGCCGTCGATCTATGGCAAGTCCCCTGATCTCGAGACGGTCAGCGAAACCAAGCCATGCGAACCATTCGATTCCTTGCTCGAGCAGCGCGTATTCCGATCAATAAAGAAGCGCGGTTTTCATGTAGTTCCCCAACACAAGGTCGGAACCAGAAGACTCGACCTGGTCATCGTTGGCGAGGGGGGCCGGCTGGCGGTCGAATGTGACGGATACTACTGGCACAATACACTAGGCCGCGAGTCCTCGGATGCACGTCGCGACCGCGAACTTGCGAGAATGGGCTGGGAAGTCATGCGAATACGTGAAAGCGAATTCGAATACGATCCAGAACGAGCAATGGAACCCCTTTGGAATAGGCTGGCCGAGCGTAAGATCGAACCGACACCGACGTCATCCGAAAATATTGATATATGGAACCCTATCGATTTGCCCGAAGACGACCAATCTGATGAAGAAGTGGATGTGGCGTAGTGGATACAGAAGATAGCGTCAACATCGAACTCGACGATCGGGTGCTTGATCGGATCGCCACTCTGATCTGTGGCGACGATGGGCCCATGTACCGCAGCGGGGCGGAGCTGGAGCAGTTTTTCCGCGCAGCGGGATGGTCCTGGGTCGGAGAGGTCGACGACGCTCGGCGCGGTTGGGTCGAGGACAACCTCTACGCGCGACGCCGCGATCCGACGGCGATCCGAAGCCTGCTCCTGAGACTTGCCGACCCCCGCGAATACCTCGACGAGCCGAAAGCCCGACGAGAAACAGTTCGTGAGCTGAACGAACTCCTCGTGATCGAGGGCATACAGGTGGGTTACGACGGCCATAAGCCGACCCTTACGACCCTGGAATCGGCTGGCAGACGACTTGATGAGACGACGCGGATCGTGTTGACAGCGGACTTGGCCGATATAGTGAAGGATGAAAAATTTGGCGCGCAACTTCTATCCCGATTGGAAGATGCTCAGCTCTGCCTGGAGGCCGGAGCTCACATGGCGGCGACCATCATGCTCGGAAGTCTGCTGGAAGGCGTGCTGTATGACGTGGCGCGGACTCAGTTGGGAGAATCTGTCGGTGACAAGCTGGAAGGACTCATCGACCTCGCACGTGACCGTTCCTGGATCGCTCGCGATGTCGTCGACTACGCTCACGTGCTGAGACGCCATCGAAACCTCGTCCACCCCAGGCGACAGTGGGTCGATTCTTATCAGCCCGACGGTGATAGTGCGCGAATAGCCTGGAATGTCGCAGTCGCAGCACTAAACGACCTGGCGTCCGTGAACCCGACCGACGAAGCAGCGAGAAGTAGCTAACCAAGAATTATCAAATATCCATCGATACTCGCAGCTCGGCAGACTATCTATGCATCCGGTGCTTTGCCCTTGCCACGATAAACTGGAAATGACACCTACTGCTTAGAAGGTTTCATATCTCCAGTAAAGCGGTGGACTACCTCGATCTTTCCGACGATGTGGGCGTTGAACTCGGGCAGGTCCTCGGCCGGTATCCAGTATTCCAGAATGCTCCGACCGCCGACCTGGTGGATTTTGTATCGGTCGAGGAACGCGGTTTCGACGTTGAAACGCGTTACGAATCCGACGCCGGAGGCTGGGACGTTCCAATCCCGCGCGATCATGATGGCGTATTCCTCGTTGAGGACTGGATAGAAGATCGGCTGCGATGACAACCGCGGTGGCCACTCGCGCCAGCCGGAAGCCGCGACCAACTCCAGCTCCCCGGGGCCAGTGGGCCTCCAGAGCTGGGTCGTCGGTTCGCGATCGCCGCTGGTCATTCTATTTCGCCTCGGAAGCGGAATCGGCGACCTCGCGCACGAGCATGACGGCGACGACCTTCGGCCCTTCCAAGACCAGGATTTCGGCTCCGCTGTGGAGGTATGGGCGGGCGAGGTCGGGGGCCAGGAATCCTATCGTCACGAGTTCGCCGTCATCGCAGTCTTCTCCGGTGCGCTCGATGAGGATGCTGATGGCCTGGTTGGATTGCGCGGGCCATCCCGGTTGGGTTTCTTCTTCGCCGCCGAGCCGGAAGACTGCCGTTGTCGTATAGACCGGCGCTGTGGGTGGGCCTGTCTGTCGGCCTCCTTGTTCGGGTGATACCCATCGCAGGCAAGCGGTTGCTTCGGGGTTCTCGATCTTGTTTATAGCCATAGGTTGATCCCGTTCCCGTAGAGGTTGATCAGCCGCATGAGTTCTGTGTCCGCGTAGGAGGCGGGTCCGATTCCTTCGAGTTTGCCGCCGGGGTGGTGGTGCAGGCGGTCGAACAGCCATTGGGGGATGGTTGTTTGGACGGTGAGGCCGTCGCCTCCGTTGAGGACTTCGCCCCAGCGTTCTGCGTGTTCGCCTTCGTGTGCGAACCATTTTCCTTCCATGTTTCCGGGGCCGTTGGTGAATTCCCCGGTTTCGGCGATGGAGTTGAATTCGTTGGCGTCGACGTTCCGGTACAGGGTCGTGCCGGGGGATTCGACTCTCGGGGTGGTCGAGTTCGTGTCGTGGACGTCGCGGGGCATCAGCCCGAGGGGATCGGTCCAGGCAGTCGGGTTGAGCGGGTAGCTGTGTGGGTTGTCTGCGGGTGCGAGGCCGATCGGGTCCCGGGTGAGGAATCGTCCGGTGGCCGGATCGTACATGCGGTACAGGCTGTGGTGCAGGCCGGTTTCGGGATCGTGGAGCTGGCCTGGCAGTCGCAGTGCAGTTCCTGGCTCTCCGTGCCAGGTGGTGGATCCCCAAAGGTGAACCGTCGCGGTTGCCGTGACGTGTGCGGTGGCTGGGTCGACGAGTTCGCTGGGAGTTCCGACGACGTCGGTGATGACCGCTCGGACGGTGCGGGTGCCGGTCTAGCTTGTCAGGCTCCGGATCACGTGCAGCAGCCACTCCGCCAGCTCGGTGAGAGCTGACTTTGCCGAGCTGGCGGGGTTCTCCCGCAGCTTCGGCAGGGTCCGAACCGCGAGATCAGCGATCGTCACGGCGGTACGGAACCACTGTGTCAGCTCCTGCCATCGACTGGCACCACCCCGAGCGTGCCGAGGTGGGTCTGATGGTTCAGCCATTACCTTCCCTTCAACTTTGCACTGGCGAGCCACCGCTTATGCAGCGGCGGCCGTAGCCGCTCGTAGCGCGGCTACGCTCGTGTACGCCAATCAGGCGGACGCGCAGCGCAAGTCGGAGGGATCAGCACGGGCCAATCCGGTCAGACCGGCACGAGCTTTACTCAACATCCGCCGCATCGCCTCGCCGAACCGCCGGACGTTCGCGTCGCGCCGGATCGCCGAGCACTGGACGTGCGAAAACAGTTCTTACATACACCGATGGCCACCACCTTCTCGTCGGTGTCTTTCGCTTTCGCCACGGCTGTCTCGTATCGAGGCGGCGATGGCCGCGTCGCGACGCTCGGCTACCCGCCTCCGGGCATCGCGGTGGCGACGGAACAGATACAGGTCTGTCGCCGTTGGCCTTGGCGATCTCGAGCCGGTGGCGCACCGCCTGTGCGGCGATGCGGCGCGCGATCGCACGCCCGAGGTCGGACGCTTGCGTGGCCGTTGGCTGTCCAAATCGTCCTCCGCTTCCCGGCGTCCCCCGCGCAGATCGCCCCATGGGTTTCGGAGCTTCACGAGCCATGTCCACTCTCACACCGCTTTCTGACGATCTGGGGCTCGAAGCGGCTGTCGCGGTCGCGAGGCACCTCGATCTGCACGTGCCCACTCGACTCGGTCGACACCGTCTTCGGTCGAATTCCGTTGCGCACGTTGGTCGTTTCGCGGTCCCGGGGTGGCGTCTCGTGCTTGCCACCGGCGGTGGTGAAGTAGACGCGCTGCCCGGCCTCGGCCGCGCCGCGGGCGAGCGCGACGGCGAGCATCGTCTTGCCGACGCCGGGCGGTTCGACGAACAACACGTTCGCGGCGTCGGCGAGGAACCGCAGGCTGGCCAGGTCGCGGATGAGTTTCTCATCGACACCGGGCTGGGCGGCGAAGTCGAAGTCGTTGAGCGACCCAGGGTTCTGGCAGGCAGGAGAACCGTAGCCGTGACGCCAGCCGGCGGGCTTCGGTGGCGTTGACTTCGAGTTCGAGCAGCCGTTCCAGGGTCGGCGGTGAGCGATAGGTTCTCGGCGCGTGCGGCGTCGGGATGCGTGGCAGGTGCTCGGCGGCGTCGCTGAGCTTGAGGTAGGACAGGTGAGCGCGCAGCTGCTGATAGCGGCGTGCCTCGCTCATCTGCGGGACAGACTTGTTCAACGGGTGGCTTCCTTCACGCTTCGGTCGAATCTGGTTGTGGGGCAACGGAAAGCCGTACGGCGGCGTCCGCATAGACGGCCAGGTCGATCACCACCTCCTGGGCGGGATCGGATGATGGCGCGTGACCGCGGAGTTGTGCGGCCTCGGCGAGGGCGGCGTCGGTGATCGGGCGCCGGGCCTTGTGGGTGCAGGGTTTGGCGGTGTCGAACGCCGCGAGCACCGACCGTTCCAGCGCGATCATGTGCCCGGCGTCGCGGACCACGCGGCCGACGCCGCCCAGTGGACGCGCCCATCAGCGGGGCTGAACCTGCCTTATAGGTCTTTGTGACAGACCGCCTCGAGCATGACGCCGTCGTACCCATTCCAGAAGGTGGCGTAGTAGGGCGGCGGATACTGCGGAAACTCCTGGGGCACATGGATTATTTCGTCGCCATGCGCGCTCACGCGGGCATGCACGTTATCGACATCAGCACGGGTAGGCAGTATGAAGGCGAGGTGCTGCAGCCCGACGCGAGTGCGAGAGTAGCCGGGCTCGGAAGCCGGGTAGAAAAACAAATAGGTGCCGACCTTTCCGCCTCTCGGCCGGTAGGCGAACTGAGTGCCATCGGCCATCAACGGCTCGTACGCCAGCAACGGCATGAGCCTGTCGTAGTATTCACGGGCGGCGGCGAGATCGGTCACGTTGACGCCGAGATGTCCTAGAGGCATTTTCGAATCTACTTACTATCCACGCCGAACAAGCCGCCCGACCGGCCGCACGTGCGGCTAATCGAGCGGTATCCCGCCGCTCGTGATCTATGCAGGCCGGAAATCGGCGACCCCCTGCCGGGGGCATCTCCATCGGAGATTGGCCTCCGTGCCGCGTGGGTGAGGATCTGTACGACGGAGCTCAGCGGCACGACGCCCGTGCGGGTCTGTCGGAGCCCCCACCGGGTACGTCGGCACTACGACCTCCACCTCCGCCGCCGGACAACGACACGACGTGAAAGTCCAACGCCGACAACGCGATCAACATGTGAATCCTCCTAGGAACAGGCGCGCCACTTACAGTTTCGCTATCCCGCCAGCTCCCCACCGAGGCGCGCCACGCGCTCTATGCTGTATAGCATAGAGTATGTTGAATGACCAACCGATGGCCTGTCGGACCTGTTGTCCCGTGATGGCTGCCAACGGACGGATCACCTTTCACCAAGTCGATTGCACCGCCCACACCACTGGCGCCGCGCCGAGGTGGAGGCGTGCCAGGACAGTTGATTTGAGCAACCATGCTGTACGGCCGGGACGAAACGCGAAGGCGTATAAGTAAGCTGCTGGACGAAGTCCAAGCAGGCCGAGGCGCCACCCTGTTCATCATCGGCGGTCCCGGCCTTGGTAAAACCGCCCTGCTGGACCTCAGCCTAGGCATGATCGAGGGTGATTGGACCACCTTGTCCTGCAAGGGTGTCGAGCCGGAAGCGACGCTTTCTTTCGCAGGGCTACACCAACTGCTCACCTCTGTACCGGACGTGGCGCCCCGATTGCCGGAGGCGCGGCAAAAGGCCCTGACCACCGCTCTCGACGGGCTCCGAACCGGTTCGAGCGAAAACTGCCACCAGGTTGGTCTCGCCACACTGTCGCTGTTGACTGAGCTTTCGGCACTCACGCCGGTACTGTGCCTGGTCGACGACGTTCACTGGTGGGATCAGCAGTCGTTCGATGCATTATCGTTCGCCGTACGCAGGCTCGGCCGCCACCGAGTCGCCGTACTACTCGCTGGACGTGTGGACTCCTACCCCGTGCACAGCATGCCGACGATATCGCTGACTCCTCTCGATATGGACGATTCCCGGACGCTGCTGACCACGCGCCTACCCCAGTTGCCATCGGATCTTCGCGAACGCGTACTCGTAACCGCGGCAGGCAACCCGCAGGCACTGCTCGAGTTGCCCACCGTCAACGGTGAACTACCGGTGATCGAACCGCTCGTCCTACCTGACCGACTCCAAATCGAGTACCAGCGTGAAATCGCCGTGTTGCCGGAAGTCACCCGGATGGCGCTACTGGTCGTGGCTGCCGACAGCACCGAGAGCCTGATCGTGGTGGTCCGCGTCCTCATCGAACTCGGACTGACAGCCGCAGCGCTCGATGCCGCCGAACGGTCCGGCATCGTGATCATATCGGGATACCGGATCGCCTTCCGGCATCCGCTCGAGCGGGCAGCGGCCTATCGAATCGCCCCGTTCAGCTTGCGCCTCGCAGTGCATGCTGCTATCGCAGCCGCGACCAGCGACCGTCCTGAAGAGCGAGCATGGCATCTCGCTGCGGCGGCGACCACCACGGACGAGAGTGCCGCAGCGGCCCTGGAAGGTGTCGCACACAGGATGCAGTACCCTCGCGCTGGCGTGGCAGCTGAACGGGCTGCCCGCCTCTCTCCGCAGCCCGGTGATCGACGTCGACGGCTGCTGCTGGCTTTGGAGTCAATGGTTGAAGCCGGCGAGACACAACGTGCCAGCACGCTCGCTGACGAGATTGCGGGCTCTGTGGATATGTCGTCAGCCGAGCTCGCGCAATTGGCAGCTGCACAAGGCCGGATCCTGTCCGTCCGAGGGCCCGCACGTGCCGCCTATGATCAATACACCGACGCCGCTGCCCGGTTGTCGTCGACGGACCCCGTCGCTGCCGCCCGAATGCTGCTGCACGCAGCCAGTGCAGTGTGGCTGGGCAAAGAGCCCTCCCTGCTGTCTAGAGCACGCGCCGCTGTCGCTAACCTCGGCTTGGATGCCGAGCGCTGTGGGTTGCTCGATATTGTGGACGGCCAGATTGCGCTTCGCTCGCAACAGGGAGGCCGGGCCGAGCTGGTTCGCCTGGCCCGCAAGAATATTCGTCATGGCAGAGCATATTGTGCAGACGATCTGTCGATCCAGTTCACCCTGGCTGCCCAAGCGATCAGCGCAGGCGACATCGATGATGCCCACGCCATTCTGACCGAGCTGAACGCGACGTGCCGTGGCCGAGGGATGATCGGAAGGCTGCCGCTGTACAACGGCGCCTTGGGCGCCGTCGAAATGCTGCTGGGCCGCTTCCGTGAGGCGGACGCCGCACTGACAGACAGTCTGCGGCTCGCGCGAGAGATCGGCCAGACCGACCTCATCGACCGCATCGAAGCCCAGATGGCGATCCTCGCGGCGATCGACGGACAACAAGACCATTGCACGCAACTCGCCACAAGCAAACTCGACTGGTCGACATGGAATTTCGATAGTACGAACGCCGCACACGCACGCTGGGCATTGGGCTTGCTCGATCTGGGGCACGGTCGCTACGAAGCAGCGATGAGCCATTTCGACATGGCTGCGAGGGACCAGGATGACGCGCTCGGATGCTGGGTCCAACTGTCGAGTGATCGCGTCGAAGCCGCGATGCGGGGTGGTGATCCGGCGAGAGCGGCCGAGGCGATGGCGACGATCGAAGACTGGTATGCCGCGAATTCCGCGCCTTGGATCGAGGCGCATCTGCTGCGCTGCCGCGGGCTGCTCGAACACGACGAAACGTCGTTCACCTGTGCGATGGCCCGGCACACCGAAGAACGACGCTGGTACGACCACGCCCGAACCGGGCTGCTATATGGCGAGTTCCTGCGACGTGAACGTTCGAAGGCGAAGGCACGCGTAATGCTCGTGGAAGCGAACCGGACCTTCGAGCGCCTCGGCGCCAGACCCTGGGCCGAGCGGGCTCGCGCGGAATTGCGGGCCGCGGGTGAGGTGACAGACACACTGGCCGGATCGGCCGCAGCGAAACTTCTGACACCGCAAGAGATGCAGGTCGTACGGCTCGCCGCGACAGGCGCTACCAACAAAGAGATCGGCGCCCAACTAATGCTTAGCCCGAAAACTGTCGCGCATCACCTGTATCGGGCCTTTCCCAAGCTCGGCATCAGCAGTCGACGCGCGCTGGCCCAGGCATCGCTCGATCTCGATGCGCCGCCGGCGCCCTAGCCTGACGGTCACCCTTCCGATACGGACAGTACGACTACCGGGCACACGACCGATACCGCGGACAATCGAGTGCCCGTAACGTCTCGATCAGGGCCTTTTCGGCCATGGATCCGTCGATCACGACGCGAATTCCCATGGCCGCAGCCCTGGTTCCAACATGAGCAGTCCGTATCCGATCCCACGCATCGATGACGAGCGTGATGAGACCCACCGCATTGTGCAGACGGGCCGCGGCTTGCTTCAAGCATTTTCTAGAGAGGAAGAACTATGCCTACCGACATCACACCGCGAGAGACCACCGCCGGGGCCGGCCTCATCGCGCTCGCTGAACGTCTGACCGACGCTCAGACAGTGCCCCCGGTGCTGCGGGCTCATGTGCTCCCGTCCGAAGGGCTCAAGCGAGGGAACTTCAACTCCTTCATCGAGAACAAGGGGAACTTCAACTCCTTCATCGACAAGAAGGGGAACTTCAACTCCTTCATCGAACCGACGGTCTGATCTTCCCTTGAATGCCCTGGCGCGCGAGGAGCGCGCCAGGGCATCGCAAGCCAGAAACGGCATGGAGCGAACATGACATCGGTGACAGATTCTGCAGATGACCCCCTGGTTACCGGCGGATGGCCGTCGAGAGGTCTGGATATCGACACACTGCGCCAATCGGGCTGGAAGCCCCTCCCTTTCACGCAATTCATCTTGAAGATCCACAGCCGCTGCAACCTCGCCTGCGACTACTGCTATGTCTACGAGATGGCGGACCAGAATTGGCGGAACCAGCCAAAGACTATGTCCAAGCAAATATTCGACTATTCCTGCCGGATCATTCGCGAGCATGCCGAACGTTTTTCACTTCCGGTAGTGAATCTCGTACTCCATGGCGGTGAACCACTACTAGTCGGCCATCCAATATTCGAGTACTTCGCCGGACGAGCACGCGAGATCTTGGAACCGACGACACGTGTCCAGCTCGGCGTTCAGACCAACGGTGTGCTGATAGATGAGGAATTCCTCGAAATATGTGCCCGAAACAGCGTGCAGGTCGGTGTCAGTATCGACGGTGACGAACGCGGTCACGACAGACACCGCAAGTACCGCCGCGGCGCCGGAAGCTACGCTGACGTGAGCGCGGGGTTGCGGTTACTGACCCGTGCCGAACACCGGCACCTCTACTCGGGTCTGTTGTGCACCATCGATATCGCAAACGATCCGATCGAGACCTACGACGCGCTCGTCGACTTCCAGCCGCCGGCCCTGGACCTGCTTCTGCCCCATGGGAACTGGACGAGTCCGCCGCCATCGAGGACTCCTGAGCACACCGCGACACCGTACGCCGACTGGCTGATCGCGGTCTTCGACCGCTGGTACGACGCACCCGAGGTGGAAACTCGCATCCGACTGTTCGATGAGGTGATCGAGCTGCTGCTCGGCGGTACCGGAGCGTCGGAATCGGTGGGCCTCGGCCCGATCCGGCTAGCCGTGGTCGAGACCGACGGCACCCTCGAGCAGGTCGACGCCCTGAAATCGGCCTTCGCAGGCGCGGCGAGAATACCGACGAGATCCGGCAGTAATCCACTCGATGATGCGCTGTGGGAGCCGGCGGTCGTCGCACGGCAAATCGGGGTTGAGGCTCTCGGACCTACTTGCCGCAGCTGTCCTATCCACAATGTTTGCGGCGCAGGACACTACGCGCACCGATATCGGGAGGGCAGTGGCTTCCGCAATCCGTCGGTCTACTGCGCGGACCTCGAGAAGTTGATCAGGCATATCGAGTCTCGGATCGAGTCCGGTCTCCGTGCTGCGGTCGGCAGATGAGCCGACCTGTCCTCCGGAACAGAAATTTCTTACTGCTCTGGTCCGGCAATACGTTGTCACTGGTCGGCTTCCACGGCGTCCGCATCGCCTATCCGCTGCTTGCCCTGTCGGTCACCGGCTCCGTCGCACTGGCGGGTTGGGTCGGATTCTTGATCTCCCTGCCCGCTCTGATATTTCAGATCCCAGCCGGCGTCGCCGCCGATAGATGGGATCGACGGCTAGTACTGATCGGCTGCCAGACGATGGGCCTACTCGCAACTTGCCTAGCCGGTCTGGTCGTCGTGCTCGAGCTACCGAATCCTGGTCTGCTCCTGGGCATTTCGGCCTTCGTCGAGGGTGCCGCCTATGTGGTTTTCGGCCTCAGCGAGCTGGCTTTGATCCGTGACGTCGTGGCTGTGGAGCAACGTCCGGCCGCGTACTCGTTCTTCGAAGCCGAACAACCCATCGCATTGGTGGTGGGGCGGGCGACCGGCGCGGCTGCCTTCGGGCTCGCGCGATGGCTACCGTTTGTCGCCAACGCCACCTCCTACCTGTTCTGCCTTGCCACGCTGTTCTCGATTCGAGCATTACCTGTCGAGCACCATCCGTCCTCGAACGCTGACGAACGACGCGAGTCGTTGGGCGCGGGCATACGCACCCTGTGGGCCGAGCCCTTCCTTCGCAGTTCGACGCTGATCAGCGGCGCGTCGAATGTGGTCATACAAGTGGTCATTCTGCTGATCATCGTTGAAATCGAGAGCTCCGGCAGGCCGGTATGGGTAGCCGGCACAGTCTTGGGAGCCGCCGGGGTCGGGGGAATCGCCGGATCGTTCGGTGCGGCCTGGCTGACTGCCCGCTTCAGCGCACAACGCGTCTACCGCTGGGCACTGTGGGCCTGGACGGTGTTCGTGGCCGCCATCGCGCTGAGTTCATCGATGCTCATCGTCGGTGCTGCCTGGTTCGGAGTGGGGGCCATCGGCACAGTTGTCAACGTCGCGCTGACCCTGTTCCGAGTGGATGCGATGCCCGAGACGGTGTTGGGACGGGTAGTGGGCATGGTCTCGGTAGTCACCGACGGCGCCGTTGCACTTGGCGCGATCGTCGCAGGGTATCTGCTGGAGGCGTTCGGCACCACGGTCACCGGCTGGCTCCTGATCGGCGGCATGCTCGCTCTCGCCGTAACCGGCAGCTCGACGGGCCGATCACCGAACCGACTCGAGCGCGGACAGCGACTCGCACCCGTCGCCGAGGCCAGGAGGATTCGGTGACAGACCCAGCAGGCACAAACTCCGCCGAAGATGCGATCGGTCGGGCGCTGGCCGCACACGCCCCAGCAGGTTGGGACCGCGCCCACGCAGAGTTCGCGATGACGGTGTCGCGGGAAGCCGGTCACATCGTGTACTCGCTTGGCGCAAACACAATCTCGATGAATGCACCCGAGTCGGTCTTATCCGTGATTCGGCAGATTCGAACAACGTCGTACCGACAGAATTCCGGCCTGTGGTGGAGAATGCTGGTGGAACTGGATGAGTCCGGCGCGATCAGCATCGAATACGATTACGGCAACTACCCGTTCCCACCGGGGCAGCTGTTCGAGCCCGACCAGTATCGAGCCGATCTTGCGACATTCCCTCGCCCACAGCTTCCGGTCTGGCTGGGCGCCTACGTCGGCCATGCCGATCGGCAGCTACGCACACCTCAGCGAGCAGCCGAGCAAGCATGTGCCGACCGAGCGGGTCAGGTGTGGGCGACGTTGGCGGACAACGAGTTTCCGGAACTACCGGCGATGTGGGCGCGCTGGGCAACAATCGCTGCGGCCTTCGTAGCGGCTCGATCCGACTGGGGCCCGCGGATGATGCCGGCCACCGCGGTCTTCGAGGGCTCCGGCCACGGGGGGGCGACCCTGCATCTGCTTCCGGGCAGCCGAGCTGTGCTCTCCGGCGGGGTATGGAACGCGTCGACTCTCGACGCGGTCTACAACGGCGGCCAGCCGATGCCTAATCTCTATGCGGGAGCACCGAATTGGGTGGCTGACTCGGTCCTGAATCCCCGGGCCGCGACGGGCCTGCTCACTTTCTGCTATTGGTGGGAAGCCGGACACTGGTACCGCGGGCAGTCGCCCACAGCGGAGGACTGCGCGACAGCTGTGCCCGGAATGTGGACCTCCGTCACCGTGGTCGAGATCATCATGGGACTGGTGCCTGACGGCGACATGGACGAAGCAGCAGACCTGATTGCCGCCGCCGAAGCGGGAACGGTCACCCGGGACCGATTGGAAGCAGTCTTCCGTCGGGTCCCCGATGCCGACATCGAGGGCGCACTTCACCAGTGCCTGTTGGCCGGATTATTGACGGTTGCCCCGCGGCAGATTCCTGCTGCGGAAGCGATCTCGCGAGTACGCGACTACGTCGTCGCGCACCGCATGGACACCACCGGTTACCCACTGTCGCAACTGACCGCCGTGCGCCTGAATATCGGCTGGATGGTGCACGCCCCTGCACCCGATTCGGAACCGATGGTGGGTAGGGCCATCTTCTACGTCGCGGACGACGGCGTGCTGGAGCTCTCGTCGACGTCGGTGGCTCCACCGATCTATATCGCCGACTTCGAGCGACGATTCGCCGAACGTCATCGCTCGGTTATTAAAACGGTTGGAACAGGAGGAGATTAGCCATGGACCGCTGGGAACGCGAAGGTCTGTGCGCAGCCAACCACGGAATGCGCAACCAGATCGACCACATGTTAGATGCGCTTGCCGAACAGCAAACGCACTTGACCGAGGCGCAGGAACAGCTATCCGCGACGCGATGCACCGGGGTCTCGGCCGATTCACGCGTCAAGGTGACGGTCGATGCGATCGGGGTCGTCATCGATGTCGAACTGACACCGGATGCATATGGCGCCAGTCCGAGGCAACTCGCCGAATCTGTGGTGGAGGCGTCACAGCAAGCGGTCCGTCGAGCACGGGAACGGACTCGGGAAATCATGGCGCCGATCGTCGCTGGCATCGAGGCAATGCCCGAGCTGGCGGATCTGACGGATGACACGCCCAGTTTGCGGGCCGCGCTCGGCTTCCTGAATCGCGTTCAGTAGCAGCAGGCACGGGTCGCGTCGGCCAGCACTGCTGCTCAACAACGCGAAACCCTACAACACTGCCTAGATCGATTCCACCCGAGTGGGAGCAGCCGTATGAGTGAGTCGTTGCGTGTCGACCACGAACAAGTCCATGGGCTGATCGCCGGACTGGCAGATATCGCTGAATCGTCACAACAAGACTTGACCGAATTGAAAGACGCACTCGATCGCGAGGGCGAATGCTGGGGTGACGACGAGCCTGGGCGCGTCATAGGCGAATCCTATTTGCCGCGCCTGACCAGAAGTCTGGAGGGGTACCAGAACCTCATCGACAATATTCGCAAGATGAGCGAGGGAATCGCAGACATTGCCCGCCTGCTCGACGAGGAAGACCATCTGGGCGGCCACCAGATCAACAATGCCGGGAAAGTCCCGTTCAATCGTCACGCCGTCACGGCTGCTACGCCGATATACAACGGGCCCGCATGGCGGGACGCTGCCTATTCCCGTGTCTCACACCAGGACACGGAACTCACGCAAATCAGCTCGGCCAGTTCAGACCCGGGCCCGCGTGTTTCCTCGGCCACCGCGCCATCGCGATCTGATTCTCCGGACCAAAACGAGCGCTGGACTGACGGCTGGCTCCCAGCCGCCCTTGATGGGTCTCCACCGGCAACAGCGGACGACAACCTTCCGCATTCCCAAATGAAGCCGGGCGCACTCCCGGAGGGTTCGACAGTACCTACAGCCTTCCCGGACGGCCTCATACCCGTGTCCGGACCGCCCCCACAGCAAACCAGGCCGATCGCTCAGCCCGCTACCGGGCAACTCCGAAGCAGGAACGGGGCGACCGTATCCAGCCATGCCTCAGGAACGCCTTGGCGGCCAGCATCGGCCGGATATCCCCCGTCACAGGGTCGGCCTCGATCACCGTGGTCTCTGGCGGCCGCTCAGCAACCCCAACCCGGACAGATCATCCCACCACCTCAGCGGCGTAAACCTCTATCGAAGCCCACGCGATCCGGACAAGATGCCACTAGGCAGCGACAGGGCGGCACGACTTCGGCTGCTGTGACGCCTACCGCTACCGATGCTGCCGCCCTGACATCGGCACAAGCGCTGGCAACGCGGCACCTCCTGCGGATCGAGGGTTTCGATCATTCCGGCATCACGGAAGACACAGTCCGAGAGCTGGCGGCCGCAGTGGATCATGTGCTCGGAACATATCGGTTCCTGAGACTCCAGGGGATATCGATCACCGACCTCGGCGGCTCAGCCGTCTGCCGCGCTGGTTGGACGCACGCCGAATCAACCCGCGGGAAACCGCTCCCCTGGCTCCATCTCGACCGATCCGTCATCGATAACGCCGCAAAGCCGGTTGAAAGGTACTGTGCTGCCGAGGAATTCAATGGTGCCAATGCGACTCCTGTTGCACGGCCGTTATATTCAGCCGTGATTACGGCTTTTGGTCAGATCATGGTGAAGGCCGCAGGCCCACGTCCGCTGCGGCTGGCACAACGATTCCTGATAACCGAGTATCAGCGCATCAGCGGACCGTGGGACGACACCGACCGCTTGGCTCGGATCGTCAGAGGGTATCGGGAATGGCGAGCGCAGCTGCCCGGGCACGGCCAGATCGGCGGCCTTTTCGACCCGCCCGTGGCCCTCGCCGCAGCCTTCACGGAAGTCGAGATGCGCGGTGAAGCCGCGGGCGGCCCCGCGAAGGTACTGCATCGATTGCTGGTAGAGGCCGTGCGAGAGGGCTCGAAGAGTCAGTGAGCGAACAGGCTACGACCGCGTTCCCGGACTGGTTGCAGCGCTGGGTAATCGGCCATATCCCCAAGGCTGAGATCGCCGCCATGCGACGGGCGGCCGAGGCCCATGCGCGTGCCGCCGAAGCACTGACCGAGAAGCTGCACCAGTTGCAGGGACTCGCTGATGGCCTCGGCGAGGCCGCATTCGATGGCCACAGCGGAAACGAAATCCGCAAGCAATTGCGGTATCGGGTGGAGGAAACTCGGGCGCAGATCGACGATGCCAACCGTCAGGCGCGATTCCTGTACGAGAACGCCAACACGCTCGAGCTGGAAAGGTACGTCGTCTACGGCATTGCGATTGCTCTGGTCGCCACGCTGGCGGGCACAGTCCTGTTCCCACCGAACGCGACCGTGGCTCGGATCGCGGCTGAGACCGCGGCGGTAGCGGCTCGCAGAGCCACGCTCAAAGCATTGGTTGCCCGCTCGGTAGCACTGGGGGCCCTGACCATGGGCAGCACTGTGGGCCTCGCCCAGTACAAGCAAATCATCGACGGCCGCGGCCATCCTGGGCGTAGGACATCGATGGATTGGGGTCAGGTAGCCGTGGCCGCTGCGGCAGGCGGGGCCGGAGGGCTTGCGGCAGCACCCGTCGCGCACGTGACCGTGTCCGCGCTCGCCCCCAGAGCTGGCCGCGTGCTGGCGACCCTGATCGCCAGCGCCGCTGGTGGCGCCGCTGGTGGCGCCGCCGGTGCCGGGGTGCATTCGCTGTTGAGCGGCCAACCTCTGACCAGGCAGAGCCTTTCCCAGATGGTGTTGATGGGTATCGGTGGCGGCCTGGTGGCGGGAACCGCTGCTGCGGTCCGGACCGGTCGTAGCGGACCCCCAACTGCCAGACCGAGAGCAGGAGACTCGGTACCGGGCGGTACCCAAAATCGCCTGGCGCGAAGTGTCGCCACTCCTGATTCCGGCGACGGACAATTCCCCCGCCCTACCCACCTGCATCCGGACAGTGTGAAGGAGATCAACAACGTTCGAAGACGACTCGCCGGCGACCTGCCCCCGGGCGCGGAACGCGATGCGGTCGCTGCGTTCTCCGTAGATGCTGCCGCCGACTCCGCCTCCACGGGGACGCCTCGGAAATTGGGCCCCCACGAGCTTCAAGCGCTGCTGAATGCCGATCGGCCCAATCCGACCGACCTGCAGGCCACGTGGCACGCCCAGGAAATGCAAAGGCTGCGGGATGGCGGTGTGGGGCAGGTCTCGCGGACGGACTCCCCCGGTCCACGGGGTGGTTCGCTCGGTCCGGAACCGCTGCCAGGTGGCACGCCCCCCGTATCCGTACGCACCGGCCCGGGAGATGGCGGGATCACACCGCCACAGCCAGTGTCGAATTCGGCCAGACCAGCGGCCTCGATAACCCTCGGACCCCCCTCGCCAACCGGCCAGCCCGGCCCCCCAATGGCCCACCTCGGTGAGGCCGGTATGGGCCAGGTGCAACCTCGCGCATCGACTGCCCACATCGAGGGACCGCCGCGCCACACAGCTGACGCCGACCCGATCATCACTGCGGAACCCGATACACCCCAGCCCGGTCGAGGGGGCCAGGTCTCCGGACCGGTGAGCAGCGCGTCCAGCGATTCGCCCAGCGTTGGGCACGGAACTCAGGCGGACGGCGATGCCATTGGAACTCAGCACAGATCCGAACCGACCAGCGCACAAGATAATTCGCCGCAATCAGCCGAGGCGGCACGTGGTCACCCCGAACCAACGCCGTCGTTCGATGGCACTACACCGTTCGCACTGGCTCCCGACGTCCCTGCGGGACAACGCAACTGCGGTGCAGAGGCCGCGTCCCACAGTAACAAGCTCACCGGACACACCACGGCGGACCATTCAACGATCAACCGACAACAGGCCGCGACCGCGGGAGTGAGCTACAGTCAACTCGCCCGAGCGGCCGGTGGCGAGTGGCGCCCCGGCGGAGCTCCGTCGCTACGCGCGGTCGTCGACGAAGTGCGCAATGACGGCGGCATCGCCGTCACGGGCATGCAGTTCGAGACCGGCGGGCACGCCGTGGTTTTCAGCAAGAACGACGCAGGCCGCGTCGTCATGCACGAACAGGTCGGCAATCAGGTCCACGAACGACACGGCGACATCGTGGAAACCTGGACGGTGGACCCCGAGGGACGGCGCATAGCCGCGACCCATCGGATCGAACTGCAGGACAACGCAATCGAGGCCTGGCTGCAACGGCTCGAACCACACGTCGACAGGGTCGGGCTCATCCGATTCCACGAGACCGAACCCGGGCTGCCGATGCGCCCGGAGGTTCACCTACAGCCCGACGGCTCCCAAGCACGGCCTGGAATCGACGCACCCGAACAAATGGGAAGCCGCGCCGGCGTCTTGGAGCGCGAGGCGCCCGCCGACGGTAAGCCACTACTCGACCTGGACTTCGCGCCCTTCGAGGCCCAGTTCAGAAACATCGCAGACCACACCTTGCCGGGCCCCGACGCACCGGGCCCGATGCCCATGACGGCTGCTGAGCACGTCGGACGTTCCAGGCAGGCGCCTATCCATCCACTCGAACCGGACGCCACATCGGCACGAGCCACACCCTCGGTCGCCGAGACCGCTGCCCTACCGGGTTCCGCCCGATCACAGTCAACCCGGCCCCCCTCCTACGCGGCGCCAGACTCGAATAGAACCAGCACGCAAACGCACGCGGACAATTCCCACGGATCCACAGCGTCGCACGTAACATCGACCGCCCGCGAAGCGCACCCGAACACCACGCCTTCGGGTCCACCGCACGACGGGCAGCCAGCACCCGTGCCGCGCACCACGCCAGAGGCGAGCACACCCCCCGGAGACCGGGGGTTGCCTCGAACGACGACTCCCTCTGCCATCGGAACGGCTGCCGCACATACGAATTCGACAGCAACCGACTCGGTAGTGTTGCCGGAGCCGCCGGACACCGACGGGTTCCGTGTTCGTCCTCCGGAGTTTCCCCGCGTACGTCCGGAGGACCTTCCTGCCGACGCGATACCCCGCGTCCCGATCTCTGTCCCGGACCCGCATCGCGCGCCCGAGCACCCGAGGACCCAGGACGAACCGGAGGAGTTCCGAAACCCTCGCGGAACCGACATCGTGTTCCCTGGCGCCCCAAAGGTGCCGGACAGCCCGCCTCCCAGCGCCATACCGATTACACCCGCCCCTGAGAACCCGGTACTCCCGGCGGGAACGGATGTATCACCCTCGACGTACCGCCCACCGCTCGGAGCCGACCCGGAAGACTCCCGCAACAGGACGGACCGCACCCCGGGCCGTCCCGGGCCGATACCCGACACGGCGCCGCTCCCCCGCCACGAAGCATCACCCGACACCGGGCTGACCACATTCGAGAAAGCCCCGCAGGAGGCCCCGGCACAGGCCCGCTACCCCACCGCGCCCGAACCAAAATCTCCCGGCGCACCGCGGCCTCCGCTTCCGCCCCAGCTCCACCCTGACACCCTCGCATATACCTTCGACGACAACGGCATCCCCGTTGTCGACCGGATCCCCCAAACCGAACTGGCCACCCCGAAACAGAATCCGACACAACAAGACCCTGTCCTCCCGACGCCGACGATGCAGTCACCCAACTACGGAGGAGCCAACCGACGCGACAACCGAGGAGTGCCGCCTTCCCCTCCACCCTCGAACCGTCCAATCGTCCAAGAGGACCTCGAACCCTGCCGGCGCGACGAGAAGGCACTCGAGCTCGGCACTCGTGCGCAGCGACGGGGCAAGAAGAAGCAGCTGAACCAGGCACTGGTCAACCTCCGTCAAGCGTTCGCCGATTGGCCCGTGGAGCACCATCTCGGTGCCGCCGAAGCAGTGACAACTAGATTGCTGCGCACGGCAAGCAGCTGTGCTGCGACTCGGGTGCAGTATGCGGGGCAAGGGGCGTCACGGTGGATATCAGTCGAGGTCGTCGATAGGAGCCGTGCCGTACCACAGCGCGACGAACCGGACGAACGTACGGGGCAGGTCACCCGAACCGAAGCAGGGCAGATCACGGACCTGATCGAAAAGACTCCCCTGGCATCGTGGGACTGCAGGATGTACGGCGACGGCCGCCGAAGTCGGCGGCTCTGGTACTTCGCATCCGCTCAGGCGCAAAACCCCACCACGGTGGAATCACCTCCACTGTTCCGAATCACCCTGCAGGAGCGGGAGATCGAGCGTCTCGGTGAGCTGAAGAACGCCATCGCCGACAAGCTCCGACGCACTGCGCGACTCAGCGAGGACGAGGTTTGGAGTGTACGGACAGCCGTATCGGAGTTGGCTACCAATGCCTGCAAATACGCAGGCGGCGTCGATATAGCAGGGTGGCTGTTAAACGACAGGCTGGTAGTGGACTTCGAAGACAGCAGCGCCGAACTTCCGACATGGAATCTGAAGAAACCCAAGGTCAGCAGTGAGGAAGACCTACTTGCCCTGTTCACCCTCGACGACCTGGAGGCCGAACGATCCGACCCGAACAGCCTGGGTGACCGTGCCGAGGGAAACCACGGCCGCGGCGCACGGATAGTCCTCGAGGACGCCGAATGGCTCGGCATTCTGAAACGAGACCCAGGAAAAGTGATCAGGGTCGTATACAGAGTCTCACCTCCCACCACGGGACCGGCCACCGCCGCCGACGGCCACCCCAGCTCCGATCCGGATCCCTCGCCATCGATTCCGAATGCTGCGTCGGATCGATCGGCGCCCACCCGCCCAGGCTTCGACGGGCCATTCGGAATACCCGAGAATCCCTTCGACGAGCACGGCAACCCGCTGAATCGGCGACTCTCGCCTGCTAATCGGCGCGCATTGCTGACAAGCTATGCGCGCGTGGAGGCTTCCGGGGGCGGCTTTCCTCGCCGCAGGCGGAAACCTGACGAGACGTTGCCGAAGAGCGGTTTCCTGCAATGGGTTCGAAATAGAGCCAAACCTGTCGAAGACACCTCTGAAAAAGGGAAGGTCTCGGTCCGCGAACTGCACGTGGTCAACAAGCCATTCGTTACGCTGTTGTTCGGAGACGCGAAGCTACCGGGCGGCGATGCCTTCAGTCAGATCGGCTCCAGCGCCGCGTCGACCGCGATACCACTCATTCTGCTGAACGCGGGAGAATCACCCACAGCCGCGGCTATGGCAGGTGCAGCCCTATGGATTCCAAGGTCCTTCGAGCTGTTCGCCGGCTACGTTGCCGACTTCTGGGACCAGAAGAAAGTTATGGTTTCTGCGCTGGGGGGCGGCGGAGCGGCCGCAGCCACCGCCACCGGCCTGATCATCTTCGACGCGCCAGATCTTGCAGTCGGTCTGACGGCGGCGGCCTTGGTCGAGGCCACCGCAGCCACCTTCTATACCCGGACCTTCTATACAGCAGCCAGGAAGCTCCTCACCAGCGCTGAGCAAGACGCTGGAAATGGATTGTTGACCAGCACCCGGTCTGCGGCTCAGGTGACTGGCAACTCGCTGGCAGGCCTAGCCAGCGCCGTACCCGCGGCGCCTGCAGGCCTGAACACTCTTTCTTTTCTCGGGCAACTTGCGAATGTGCGAAGATTTCCTTTTCCTGCCCGAAGTCATCCGAATTCGACCAGCCAATCCAGCAAAATCGATCGTAAACCCCTCAAGGCAATTCATGAAGGCTGGCGAGCACTGCGGCAGAATCAATTCCTCAGCGAACATACCGTCGCCGCTACGATAACCAACGCCGCCTGGGCCATGATGACGTTTCGCACCACCACCGTTCTGGCTGATGCCGACATGTCCGTCTGGGCCGATGGTGCCGTGCTCGCCGCACCCGCAGTTGGCGGGGTACTCGGCGGCTTATTGATGCCGAAGCTAATCGATCGGATTCCGATCCCGATTCCGATAAGCGGTCTATTCGCTGCCGGACTCACCAGTATCGCGGGGAGTCACGCGATCCAGGCGGCAACCGCCGACCCTTCCTTAATAGCAGCCACATCCTTTGTGGAAATGATGGTGACGGCCGGTGTAAATACTCGGGCCGCGACGTATCAGCAGCAAACCGTGCCCGAGGAACTTCAAGGTCGCGTGGGATCGGTAAGAGGACTGTTCTTGGGAACCGGGCCCACTGTCGGCCTCCTGGCCGGCGGCGCCGTGGCAGGTACGCACGGTGGCGACGCTGTTGCCGCGCTAGCAGCGACCGTAGCGGCGGTCACAGCGGCCGGTTACGGCGCTCTCCATCTTGTCAGAAAGGGCCGCGTCTCTCTCCGCATCATCAAGCGAGGCCGTGGGTGGTTTGGACGATCTGAGCGCGAACCCGCACCCGTTCAGGCTTGTTCACTACCAGCGACGCCTTCAGCTGCTCGGCAAACCCGTCAGCCCGCCGGAATCCCTGCAGCACGACTCCCCAGCCTGCTCGACGACTTCGACCCCGACCCGGATGTCTTCGACCTTCCCCTCCCTCGCCGCAAATCCCCTCGCCCTGCCGCCGGCGGACCGGGCTATGCCGGACTCGGCGATATGGCCCCGGGGATCGGCGGCGCCACTTGGTTCAGGGAGAATCCGGCGGCAAGCTCAGCGGACCCGATCCCACCATCGCCCGAACGCCACCCTGTGGCCGAGGTCGAGTTGCGCTCCCTGGTCATCGACGCCGATGCGGACCGGGCTGCGATAGCAAACCAGGCCTCCGGTCTGGTCCACAGCCTGGTGGACCGCGACGACAGCTCGTTACATCAGAGCTGGTCACCCGAACTCCTCGGCATCGCAGAGCTGATGGCAGACGAACTGGGCAGCGCCGTGACGAACAACTCTCACGCTGAGGGTGTGCTGGTGTTGACCGCCTTGACGACCGGTGATGGCGCTGCGCTCGCGTTCGATATGCGTGTGTACGGCACCAACGTCGCGCGGTTGAACCTGGTCGCGGACTACGCCGATCGATACGATCTCGAGCCCGTCGCCGACGGCTACACCGTGCGGGCGGTGCTCGCGGACGACCGCCGCGGCGCTGCGGAACTGGTTGCCGCACTGGCCTCGAGGGACACCCGGGTATTCGAGCAGTACGGTCGGGCTGTCGGCGAATCGACAGCAGGCCGCATGCCCCAGTATCTGCGAGCCCATGGTGAAAGCCTGCTGGCCTTCCTCTCGGGATTGCCCTCCGATGTCGAGCTCACCAATTCCGAGATCGAGCCCGCGCGTATCCGCTTGACTGTCACGGCCGCCGGCCTGCCGCCGGCAGATATACACCAGGCCGATCCCACCGAGCCTGAAATTGATGACCTAAGTGCCGCTGCGGCCGAATCAGTGGAACTGACGCTGCCCACAACGGATCCCGCTGCGGACAGCCGCATCGGGATCGCGATCGATGAGATAGTGCCTGGGTGGCCGGTCACTGCGCGCGTCGCGGCGACCGACGCGGTGCACGCCGCACTGAGCCATATGCTCGGGCGTTCAGTCAGTTCGGACATAACAGTCCGTGTCGATAGCCACGAGGGTCTGCGGGTGACCGTCGCCCACGATGGAATTCCCGGACCATCACCCGAACTGACGCAAACCCTCGAACTCCGAACAAGTGCGTGGCAAGTGTTGTCCTGGCCGGAACAGCTACACGGAGGGCCCGCGCACCAACGTGTCGTGCTCGACTTCCACCTGTTCGACGATTCGGTCAGCGTTCCCACCCGCGAACCCGCGGGGCAAGCTCACGACGATCAACTCCCGATTTCCGAAGCCTTCGGCGTGACCCCGCTCCCGAAATCCGTTACAGCACTCACCAACAGGGTCCGTAACCTTCTCGGCCAGCACGGCCTTGCGCCTGGTGACGTAGGGATCGCCATGCAAATTGCGAAGGAGCTGTCGCCCGAGGTCATGAGTCCTGCCGCGAGGTGTGAGGTGCGATTGTCGCGGGCCGGTTTGGTGACGCTTGACTTCACGGAGGGAGATGAGGCTACCGAGCGCCAATGGGGGGCAGTGTTTCGGCCTACAGGTCAGGACACGGCCTCGGTCGAGGTCGACGCCGACCCGGTTGCCGCTGATGCTTGGCGTAGGGCTCATCGTGAGATGTTGCGCAGCGGGTGGTCGACAGCTCGTCATGTCGATGCCGCCAGAGCCGTGGTGCTATCACAAGTATCGGAGTTCCAACGCTGGGCAGGCGAGCCTGCTTGGGCGATGGCGGTTCGGGTATCCGGCAGGCCGCAGCACCGAGGTCTGCACATCACGGCGACCGATCCGCGCCACCAAAACACCGTCTCGCTCGTCGAACTGTTCGAGCAATATGGCGATCCTGGGCCGAACTGCACAGCCACCGAGCATTTCTACGACAATCGGTGGTTGGCCCGCTGGCATTGGGAGCGCGGCACGGGATCGCCCTGGGCAGATCCCCTGTTCGATGGAACCGAGATCTTCCCGCCTCTGGCGGGTCGCCCGTCGGCCTCGCGGCGCGGCTCCCAACGCTTGGCGGACCCCGCGCGGCGATCCGGCGAGCAACGAGCAGAACTGCTACTTGCTGCAGGCCTGCACAAGCGAGGAAGGAACCGCCAGGCCGCCACTCTGGTCGAACGCATATTCAGCACGGCCCCTGATCACCTCGGCCCACAGAAGACCCGGCGCAATGCAGAACGCCTGATCCTGCAACTACTGGAAAGCCTCCTGCGCCCCGTGGCATCTTCCGCTGAGCGAACCTCGACAGCTGCCGAAGCCCGATCGGACAGGGATGTGCTGCTGACCGGCGCCATCGCCATGGGACCGGAAGGACTGGAGCTCCGTGTCATAGCTGCTGTTCACAGGTCGTCGAGTTCCGCAGGTATGACGCACGAATGGCAGGTACAGGACCTGGTCGGTCCGGGCCGGGCGAGTAGAGCGGGCACCGAGTCGTGGGGCGGGTTCACCACCACCTGGATCGCGGTACCGCTGCGCACAGGACGAGACATCGAGGGAGGGCAAGGAACTGGTAAAGAAGCCAGCGCCCGTGCCGGTGCCGGCGGAACGTCCAACCCAGCCAGGGTGATCGAGACGATCGACGCATTGCTCGGTGAACTCCCGCCGGACAACGGCAACCGTCGCACAGCCACACCGGAGCCTTCCCAACTTGGCGGTGCCTTCCCCGAGGCCGGCGCACTGTCGACCAATAGCACCGCATCCTCAACACTCACACCGTGGGGGGACCGTCGATCCGATCAACCGGCCCGAGGCCTGCGGACACCGTGGAGCGCCGATCGCGCAATACCACCTGTCGGCGAACCCCCTGATATCTCAGACGCTCTCGACATTCCGCTTCCCCGACGCAAATCCAACCGGCCGGGCATCGGCGGACCGGGCTTCGCCGGACTCGGCGACATGTCGCCAGGAGTAGGCGGCGCCACCTGGTTCAGAGAAAATCCCGACCCAGGAAAGACGAACCGTGACGTCAATTCGGCAATCGCGCTTCTACCTGATCCACCACTGACCCAACAGGACAGGAAATGCGCGGCGAGTGCGGTCGCAAAATTGCGCAATCAATTCGGGGCAAACGCAATACCGCAGTCACTTGTCGACCGCATTCCACCCGCCAACGCAGTGGTCGCTGCAAGAAACCGTGTTCAACAAAACGCACAATGGTGGTTCTCGTTGGCCGATGACGAGCAGATGGGAATGATCGCCGTATACCCCGCGCTGATCGGCAACACCGACGGCATCCCCTACGCCGACCGCGACAACGCGAACCGCAGATCGATATCACGACAACTCGCGAACCTCGAAAATATCGCACAGCACCGCAAGCTCAACGCCGAGGAAAGGGCGCACCGTCTCAACCTCGCGACCGCTAGGAATCATCTCACCGAGATACAACGTCGTGTGCAGAAGTTCGGCTCACCACCAGTCCAACTCCTCTCTTATGACGCCCAGAAGTACAACGGCCAAGGCCGTATCGCCGTCTCGATCGGTGACGCCGACAGGGCAGCTAACGTAACCCGCCACGTCGGCGGCTTCGGAACCACGCTGCGGAAGCTGCTGCACCGATACAACTTCGCAGAAGCCCAGTACGAAGTGACATCCCGATACGCACCCGACGAGATCGTGGCTGCCGTCATCGACATCGGCTACGAACACCCGACCAAACTGGTCATGGGCACCTCGCCGATCCTACCCTTCGACCCCGCCTACCACAGGTTCGCCGAGGTCGGCGGCTATGTGGTGGCGCGAGACATCGCGTCCTACAACGCCACTCGCACAGCGCTCGCCGAGTATCAGGAAACTTCACTGCCGCGACTGCATACGCTTCTCGGCCACAGCTACGGTACGACGACCATCTGCTACGCCGGACAGCATGGCAGGTTGGCTCGCGAGATCGACCAGGTGGTCCTTACTGCCTCGCCCGGAGCAGGGCCGATCACCCACGCAGCCGAGTTCGGAATCGGCACCGAGAACGTCTATGTCCTGACGGCAACCCACGATCCCATCGCCTGGCTCGGGGCCGAGACCCCCGACCGGCGTGGCCGATTCCTCAACCGTGGCCTGGGCGTCGACCCCGCCAACGAGGCATGGGGAGCGGTTCGTGTCACGACGGAATCACCCGATACGCCTGAGCTCCGCAATCCGCTGCGCGCCCATACTGCCTACGACTCTTTCGCGGACCGCGAGAACCTCATCCCGACCGAGTCGCTGAACAACATTGGCCTGATCACGGCAGGCCGCGGTGCCGAAGCCACTCGTGCCGAACATCGGACGACGCACACACGTCGCCGAAACCCTGGGCAGCTCTCTGATCCAGACCAGCGGCGACGCGTTCGTATTCGTGCGCTTTCCAGTACCTTCCCGCCGGAAGCAGCAACCGAAATCGAGCAAATCATCTCCGAACTGAGCGCCGTTCGTGATGCCAACGGCAACCGACCCTTTGCCTATCTCGACGCTATGCCCCTCCCCACGTCCCATGAGCCGTTCGGGGCGGACTGGGCCAGTAATCGCCACGACTGGTTTCGTACGATTCTCACTGGCAACTTCGCCGAGCTGCGAAATATAGAGTTGACCGACAAGGACATTTTCGAGCTGAAACGAATTCTTCGACGCGCCCCTATTTATCTTACGATCGCACTTGCTGTCACAGCCGGGCTCAAATCAGAACAGCTGGTGGGTATTTCCGATTCCGGTCCACTGTTTTTCAAGCAGGAGAAGCGAATACAAGGCGACAAGACGATCACCGTGTGGAAGTTCCGGTCCATGGCGCTGGATGAGCCGGAACAGCCGAGCAGCCGAGATATAGCCAACAGGGTCAGTCCGATGCGACGCTTTGTACGTGCTACCTCGCTCGACGAGTTGCCCCAACTTCTGTCGATCGCAACTGGGACCATGTCGTACCTACAAGGCAGGCCGATGCTGGACGGCGACCGCGCCCGGATGCGGGAAGTGCTCACACCGGCGGAATACGACCTTTGGGACCAGCATCTCAAAAACGATCTGTGGTCAGCGCTGCACTTCCCCGGGTGCCGCTCTCTCGACCCCGAATCAACGGCGTATCTCCGTACTAGGTACCTTGCCGCGCGCCTCTACTCGCTGATCGGGAGCCGATCAGTCGACAACTACGTCCTAGGCGTCGTCGATCGATACCTGCTCGGCATGGTTAGCGCCGAAGGTCGCGTCCTGGCACGGGCGCTCGCAGCCAGCCTCCGCGACCGCATAGCGCCGAACCTCGGGGCGAGACCTGGCCTGTCCGACGGAGGCGACTCCGCCGCAAAAGGCACCGTGATGGAGACAGACCCAGACACATTTGGGCCCGCAGAGGCCAACACTTCATTGCAGCCTGTACGGTCCGGTGGTACGGCTTCCGGTCGAACTCCGTGGAGTCAAGGCCAAGGCCACATCGACCGTTCTATGCCGTCCCTGGACTTGCTCGATGCGCTCAACCCTGCCGCGGACGTCTTCGACTCTCCCCTCCCTCGACCCAAATACACCCGCCCGGGTGCGGGCGGACCGGGATACGCCGGCCTCGGTGAAATGTCGCCGGGCGTAGGCGGTGCCACCTGGTTCAGGGAGAATCCCGTGCGGCCGCAGTCCGGAACTGTCATCCACCCCGCGGCGAACGATGGAACACCCGAGGTCTGGCTGACGGGCACCTACCAGGGCCAGCCGATCATGTTCCGTTCCTCGGATGTCTGGAGCAGACCCCTGACCGACGCCGATGGCATCCGGAATGGAGTTACCTTCTGCCGTGAATCCGAGAACCGGGATATCCAGTGGGCGGCCCAAGAAAGCAGGCTGGCCGATACCGAAATCTTTCCGGTACGACTCTACTCCTCTAGTACCGAAGTGTCGTCACCGGATGATGCTTTGTGGGCAGCAAACGTCCGCAAGTCAGGACGACTGCCCAACTTCTTCTTTCTCCACGGAACAGAAGACGGGGATTATTTCATAGTGAACATAAATCGCGGAACGAAGACCGAGGAGGATTGGGTCGAAGTTGAATTGAGTGGACGCGAATGCGGTCGAATGCTCGAGGCGAACAAGGATTCCAAACGTGCTCTACGAAGGGACCCAGCGGCCGATCACGTGCTCGCTGCCTGTCATACCGGCGACCGAGCTGCCCTGCTGACGGCCGACTATCTCCACTCTACAGGCAACGTAACGGGAATAATTTACGCCGCTCTCGGTGAAGTATTTACGGAGCACCCTGACGACCGCGTAGACACCGGATTGTATGTGGTGGGCGACATCAGCCGCGGCGATTTGTTCAAGGCTTACCACCCACCAATTCTCGACCCATCACCGTCCTCGACCATCGCCAACTGCGCCATTGATGTGGCCCGCGCATTCCAAGCGTTGAACGACGGCGCCCAACCCGATCCGGACGATACTGACTCGAGATGGGACGCGGACGACAACTGGCGGATGCTCGAAACCACCATCGGTGCTCAGCTTCGGCCAATAAAAATCAAGGGCGCCGGCGACATCGCCACAATAGCCGAAGAAATACGCGCCAAAAAAGACGCTGCCGACACCGCGGTCCTCGTTCTGGACGACGGTAAAAATGCACACGGTCTCCTCCTCACAAACGTCGAGGATAATGTCTTCGTATTCGATGCGCACCGCCTGCGCAACTTTGATGGCGACGACCAAGGAAACAAATGGCAACGTCCGGACCGAACCATAAAAAAGGCCTTCATCGCCCGCTTCGCAACCAGGAACGGCAGTCTCATCCCTGTGGATAAATCAAAACCCAAGCTACTTCACTCGAAGCATCCGCACAAAATACAGGGAACATCAACTGAATAAGTGCAACTCACCCAGTTTGCAACGCCAGCGCCCTCGACCAGGACCGCTTCGCCACCGAGCAGCGGCCTGATGCGCCGTTCCGCAAAGGCAGGAGGTGACCGTAGAAGGAAGCGGCTTGCGTAAGAGTGCCGCGACCGTCACCGTCCGCACGCTCTCCGCTCGCGGGACCTCGTCCATGATGAGGGCAAGTATGGTCAAAAGGCTCTCGCTGCAGCACTGACCGGCCACAGGAAGATGGTGAAGTCAGCGGCATGAGATCCGGTCTAAACGATCGCGCCGGACAAACCGGGCTTCGACGGAACGTTTCAGACAGAGTTCCGAAGATCACAGTGTAGATGCCGGAGTTGTTCGATAGACGACGGAATGAGTGTCGGCGAAGAAGCTCCGGCGCACTGTGATCGAAATCATAAGAGATGATACAGGGCCCGCTCCTCGTCGCGACCCCTCAGCCCGGCGTTGTTTCGTAGTGCACAGGCGCGAGCCGGGCGGCCAGGTGGAACAGCAACAGCGTTCCTACCCCGGCGCCGACTGCGGCAATTGGCAGCAAGCCCGGCCCGACGGTGCCGACTATTACGCCACCGACCACACCGCCGACCGCGACACCGATATAGGTTCCGGAAGTATTGAGCGCCAGCGCCTGGGTCGCGGTCTCACCGGCGAGCAGGTGCAGGCGGGCCTGGGTAGCGGGCGAGTTCCAGAACGCTGCGCCGCACCACAGCATCACGAGCGGATACAGCACCGCGACGGGCACCGGGCGGAGGACCCACATGCCGGCGAATGCCAGCATCGTGACGACGAACACGAGAACTCCGGTGGCCAGGGCCCGGTCCGGACCCCACCGGTCGACGGCGTGCCCGCCTGCCCAGATACCGGCCATTCCGGCAACACCGGACACCGCAAATACCACCCCGCGCACACCGATGGTGGCAGCGGATACCTCATCGACGAAAGAAGACAGATAGGTCAGAAGCATCATCGAGCCGAACATGAGCACGATATTGGCGGCCAGACCAACCGATACGCGCGGCGAGGCAAGAACACGCATCTGAGCCGAGACCGGCTGCACCGCACCGAGTTCCGCGCGGCTGGGCAGCTGCGTCAGGAACCCGAGCAGGACCAGCGCACCGCCGACCGCCATAGCTCCGAACGTCGCACGCCAACCACCGATTGCGCTCAACCACGTGCCGAGCGGCACACCCACGGCAATGGAGCCGGTGACTCCGAACGTCACGATTGCGAGGTACCGGCCCAGCCTCTCCGGCGGCGACAGTCGTGCAGCCAGTGCGAAAATCGATGGCGTAGCGGCTGCTGCGGCGAGCGCGGCCAGCACCCGCGCACAGATCAACACGGAGAATGAGGGCGTGACGGCCGCGACGAGATTGGCACCGGCGAATACACCTGTGGCGGCGGCGAGGACACTCCGCGGCTGTCGTCTCGACAGCACGATAGCGGCCACCGGCGCCGCCACCGCCACCGTCAGCGAAAACACGGTCACCAGCTGTCCGGCCACACCGACCCCCACGTCGAGATCGCCGGCGATCTCCGGTAGCACGCCAGCGATCACGTAGTCATCGGTGTAGAAGACCAATGCCGCCAATGCCAATACGATCAACCACCCAGGCACGATTCCCTCTCCGACCGCGTTTTGCGGCCCGATCTAGATGTCAACTCCGGCGCTCCGGCGCGAATGAATAACCACGACAATCCTTTTCGCCGATTTCATCGACCGCAGGTTCGGAGTGTCCGGGGGGTTCCGAAGCTTTCCGATGAGTACGCCGACGCAGGGCGGTGTAGCGGACGCGGGCCGCGGTAAGTTCGTCGAGGGCCCGCCGATACAGGCCAGCATCGAGCGACGACACCCGTCTGTAGCGGACAGCACGCCGGTATTCCCACCACGCGCGGGCGACCGCATCGACAGCGGGCCCGACGTCGGCCTGCGCAGCGGCATGATTGATAACGTCGATAAGCCGATCGCGTACCAGATCGTTGACATCGAATATGCCGAGCCGCCAGAGTAGATCCCCGCCCTCGTCGCCCTGTTCGGTGACAACGGCTGAGGCATTCATCCAATCCTCGATCGTGGCCAGCAGAAACCCTGCTCGCAGTATCTGGGTCGCCGGATGCGCCGCGGGGACATCACCCGCCATGGCAACCATCAGTTCGCGGCTGCTGGGCAGAGGCGGCTCCGCGGCCCAGTACACACAGCCGTGATCGAGTGCATCGACGTTCATAGACGGCTCCAAGTTGAGACCGCGTCACCCGACGCATCAACGGCAGCCGCGCTCACCAATACCAAATCCGGGACGGTGTAGCCGACGGTCGACACCGGCGGGTGGCAGCGCACGGCCAGGCCGCGCCTACTGACGATTCCCATCGTTCCTGGACGGCGGCCTCGTAAACACGGTCGCGCGCTGTGTCGAACCTCCCGGCAGGCATAGCCATCCCTGCCGGTCAGGTGCCGAGCGCGTGGTGCGATCTGAAGCATCAGTCCTCATGACCAGTAGTCTGCGTAACACCAGAGCCTATGTCAATCAACATAGCGAATGTTGCCTTGCAGTCGAGCTTGTTCTATGTTGAACAACATAATAAGTGTTAACCCGCACATCGCGAGATGAGGGGAGCCGGCATGACAGCGAGACGAAGCCCAAGCCCCTGCCCGGCTCGGCAGAACCGCAAAATTGTGTCCCCGCCCGGAACACCGCTGGGTTCGGGCGCCACGCCACGCGAGCTGCCGATACGAGATAGCCTGCGCAACCAGCGATCCTACGATGCCCCGCAGCTGGCGATACCGGTGCGGTTGAACACCAACGAGAGTCCGTTTCCCCCGGCGCCGGCATTGATCCACGACATCGCCGAGTCGATCCGGGAAGTCGCAGCCGATCTGCACCGCTACCCCGACCGAGAGGCCGTAGCGCTGCGTAACGATCTCGCGACCTACCTGACACAGCGCACCGGATTGGCCGTGCATACCTCCAACGTGTGGGCCGCCAACGGCTCCAATGAGGTGCTGCAGCACATACTTCACGTCTTCGGCGGGCCCGGACGTCGCGTGCTGAGCTTCGCGCCCTCCTATTCGATGTACCGAATCATCGCCGAAGGACTCGGTTCCGAATGGATGGAAATCCAACGCGCAGAGGACTTTTCACTCGACATGGATCACGCCGTGGCAATGATTGCCGAACATCACCCAGGCGTCGTCATCGTCACCAATCCACACAGCCCGACTGGACACAGACTCGGAACCCTCGAACTCGAACGCATTCTGCACGCGGCACCGGGAATCGTCGTGATAGACGAAGCGTACGGGGAATACTCCACCACACCGAGTGCCATCGGTTTGATCAACCGGTTTCCCATGCGAGTTATCGTGACCAGGACGCTCAGCAAGGCCTTCGGCTTCGCCGGCGGAAGACTCGGCTACCTGGTCGCCGCGCCCCCGGTGATCGACGCAATGCGGTTGGCGCGCTTGCCGTATCACCTATCTACGATCACCCAGTCCGCCGCGCGCGCTGCACTGCGACACGCAGATCAATCCCTCACCCTCGTCTCGATAGTCACCGCAGAGCGAAGCCAGGTCTCGAAAACATTGCGTCAGCTCGATTTCGAGGTATTCGACAGCCACGCGAATTTCCTGCTCTTCGGCCGTTTCGCCGACGCGCCGCGTGCCTGGCGACGCTACCTCGACCACGGAGTACTGATTCGGGACGTCGGAACACCGCATCATCTGCGCGTTACGATCGGCACGCCGGAAGACAACGCCCGCTTCCTCGAGGTGAGTGAAACTCTCAGGGCGGCAGGAGTCTGACTCCTGCACGTTGTTCCGCGTGAGTACCTTGTCGGTTGCCAACGCGGCAGTCGTTCGCCCCCGGAGCAGAGCGATGCGGGGGCGAGCCGACTTCCTACTGCATAGCGGGCATCGCTCAGGAGCCCAGGCCAGACGATCCAGTGCTGGGCCCGGTCGGCAGTCGGCCGCTCTCCACCTTGTTCCAGATACCACAACCGGTGGTCGAGAAGCTCGCTGCGTTGTCCAAGATGCCGACTTGCTTTTGACCCCTGTAGCCTTCCCCGCCGCCGGAGAACAGGACGTTACCCTCAGCGTCATAGGCCGCATACGAGCATTCGGGCGTCGCTGCGTTGGTCCGGTACTGACCCGGCATTATATCGGCGGGGATGGCGTAGACACCGTCATGATCCATCACCGTGGCGGCCGATGCGATCGCGACTGAACCCATAAAGACGAACATTACAGCGGCGGTTGCGATACCGAGCCCTGTGGTCCGGGTGGACAGCTTCATAGTGCAGGTGATCCTTCGTGAAATAAGCGGTAGAGAATTAGCCGTTGACGCCAATCCCTCCCCAGTGCGCCACGTTGACGAGCCGGAACCGTGTCTCAGTGGTTTGTCTCTGGGTACAGGGGTCGAGCGCAGCGGCGATCGATCGCCGGGCGCCCGGTAAGTCGTTCGACCAGGGCGGGACCTCGAAGGTCCCGCCCCGCCCCAACGTCACGCGCCGCCCGGCACCTTGTCGAGGAAACCGAACACCCGTGCTATCCGGCCGTCCTCGATGACGGCTACGTCGAACCCGATAACGAGCGGATCGGCGCCCCTCTCGCCGAGATGCCAGGTGAAGCGAGCGATGTCGTGATGAGCATCCACCTCGCCGCCGAGACTGAATTCCAGTCCGGGGAACTGACTTTGGACGCCAGCGATTCCTGCATCGATGCCCGCCCGGCCGCGCAACGAGGACATGGGGTCGATGTACTCGGCGTCCTCGCTGAACACCTCGGCAACCAGCGCCGACCGAGCGGCAGGCTCGGTCTCGTTCCATGCCGCGATGTAGCCCTCGACCAGCTTGTTCGCGCTGTTCATAACTGCCTCTCCATTCGTATCAGCTGTGGCCTGACGCAACATGACACGTCAGCGTTCACGGCCGTAGTCTGCGGGAATCCAGGTCCTATGTCAATGAACATAGAGTATGTCGTATAGCACCCGCCGAGTCGCCACTCATCGACCCAATGGAGGCGTTCGACCCGGCAGCCATCCGAATCGACACGGGTGTTGCACCCCGCTCCAAGTGACTCTATGATCCGAAACCAGCTGTACCGGAACTAGTAGTTCCATAATATAGAAGGACTCGAAATGATCAGATGGGGCGGTTACCTCCTCACCTTCCTGGGAGCCGGGCATACGGTTGCGGGCTTGATCCTGACGGCGCCGCGCGAGGGCGACGCATGGTTCAACGGCCAGCTTTGGCAGCTCGACGAAGGTGTCACACCCATGAGTCAGCCCATGGCAACGTTCTGGCTGACAACCGGCAGCTTCGGAATACCGCTCGTCATGATCGGCCTGCTCGTCGTGTGGCTGGACCGACGAGACATCGTGCCACCGCTCTTCCTCGCCTGGATGCTCGGAATCTGGTCGCTGGTATGCGGCGTGATCATGGAGCCCGCCCCCTGGCCGCTCGCCTGGATCGCGGTTGGCCTGCTCGTAGCCGGTGCGCATCGAGCGGCGGCAGCGGACCAGCCGCGAGGGGTCGTGGCCGGGGACCGCCGTGAACTCCGCTTGGACGCGTAGCCACGCTGGCGGATCCGTTTCGACGACACTGCCGGAGAAGCATGTAATGACTATTCCGCCGAAATCGCAACCGCCCACCGGCCGGCTGCGTGCCGTGTGGAGGGCTATCCACGATCCGGCGCAGGGCGTTCCTCGATGGGCTCGGATTGCCGCATTTGCCGTCCCGTTCACCGTGCTGCCATCCAGTCTCTGGCGCATCGGCGTGGCGTTCCTCGATGACGAGGCGTCGACGAAGAAGGGAGATCTCCCGTCCTGGTTACCGAGCGAGGTGTACGTGATCGTCCTCTCGGTGCTGTCGGAACTGCTGGCATTCACCGCAGTTGGACTGGTTACCACCTGGGGAGAGTGGTTCCCACGCTGGTTTCCGCGACTGCATGGCAGGAAGGTGCCGACGTGGGCGACGGCTGCTCCGGCAGCATTGGGTGCCGGGTTGCTGACAGTCTTGTGGACCGCCGCACTCATCGCCGAGCTCACGGACCGCACACTGCAAGGTGACCCCATTCCTGCGGACTTCCCCTCGCAGGCCGGCGGCTGGGAGGCGGGACTCTATTACCTCTGCTACGCCCCGCTGTTACTGTGGGGGCCTCTACTCGCTGCCGTGACCTTCGCCTATATCCGGCGCCGCCAACGGTCGACCCCCCAGCCATGACCCGACCAGACGACGAACCAGCGGGATCTCGTGCTGTCTACGCTGTTGGCGGTTGCTACGAGACACGGCTCGTCCTCCGCCAGGGTGATAGTGCTGACCATTGGATCACCGACCAGGCGCTCGATGCGAGCGGCGGGCGGTTCCTCCGGGCCTCGTATCTGACACGGCCGCCGCCGTCGAACTACCTTCGTACAGCGGGGATTACGTCGCGAGCGCGGCATCCGGCACCCGGCAGCGGCGGACGTAGTAGCTGTAGGTCACCGCGAGCGCGATCGGTCCCCACAGTCCGATCGGCGTCCCACACAGCGTGGCCAGCAGCACCGCCGTCTCGGTCCAGATGGTGCTCGACTGGGTCGGCGTCGTCGACAGGTCAGCACGTCCACCGAGTGGCCCACTGCCGGCGGGGCCCGCAGTTCACCGAGTCGAAAGTCGGCGTCCGGCAACAGCTTTCGGGCGCACTCCAGCATTTCGGCCGACTTTCGACGCCGACGACGCGATGCCCGCACTCGGCCAGTACCTCCGCGACCCGGCCGCGTCGAGCGCCGTGCCCGGGCAGGTTTCCCGCAGTCTTCGCCCAAGGTCTCGGCCCAGATCCCGTACCCCTCAACGGTGTCCGCATACGCGACATCGACGCCCAGACCGAGGGTCTCGTCATCGAGCAACCAGCGGATCGCGGCGATGCGTGTCGCGATGAATTCCCGCCCGCTGGCTACACGAGTGAATCTCGGCGGGGTTTGCTGATGGATGTTGGCGGACCCGGCGTGTCGGCGGGATCGATACTGACGAATCTCGGCGTGGTGCTGCGGCCTGTGGGTTGACGATGGCGGGCACGGTCCCGAGGAGCGTGCCCATGACGGAGCTGTCGAAGGTGGAGCTGTTTGCTGCGATCCGTCGTGATCTTCGGGCGGGGGTGCCGAAGATGGTGATCGAGCGCAGGTATCACGTGGGGCATAGGACGGGCGAGCGGGCGATCGCGTCGGCGTGGCCGCCTCCGCGTATGTCGGCTACGACACCGTCCGCGCCTACATCCGTGACCGCAAACCGGAGATCCGGGTGCAGGCCGACCGCGCGCCATCGCAGGTGTTCATCGCGCAGTCGCCCCGGCCGGGTGCCGAGGCGGAGGTCGATTTCGGGGAGATCGTGGTGCGCCGCCGCGCCGAGCAGGAGACATGGTTTCTGTGCTCGATGCGGAGGTCGTTCTCGGGCAAGGCTGTTCACCGCGCGTCGAGCTCCGGCGGACAGGAGGCGTTCTTCGAAGGACACGCGCACGCGTTCGCGGTGATCGGCGGGGTGCCCGGCCGCATCCGCTACGACAACCTCAAGGCCGCGGTCGCCAGTGTGCTCGGATTCGACCGGCAACGGGTCGAGACCGCGCGGTGGGCGGCGTTTCGGTCGGCATACGACATCGACGCATCCTATTGCCGACCCGGCGTCGAGGGCGCGCACGAGAAAGGCGGCGTGGAAGGCGATATCGGGTTCTTCCGCCGCAACCGGTCGGTGCCCGTCCCGGAGGTTGGGTCGATCGGTGAGCTGAACGCGATGATCGACGCCTTCGATATCGCCGACGACAACCGTCGCATCGGCACCCGCGCGGTCCGTCGGCGAGCACGTCGCCGCCGAAAGACCGCTGCTGAAACCGCTTCCGGACGAGCCGGTGGAGACCGGGCACTGGTTCACCCCGCGCGTGGACGCTACGCCCAGATCACCGTGCGCAGCAATAAATACTCGATCCCGGTGCGGTTGGTCGGCCGTCAGGTGCGGGTCCTGCTGGCCGCCTCCGAGCTGGTCGTCTACGACGGCCGCACCGAGATCGCCCGCCACGAACGCGCCGCCGGACGCGGCCGCACCTGCCTGGAACTCGACCACTACCTCGAGGGACTGCTACGCAAACCCGGCGCGCTGCCCGGCTCAACCGTGCTCGAACAAGCAAGAGCCGCAGGGAAATTCACACCCGTCCACGACGCCTGGTGGGCGGCCAGCCGCAAAGCCCACGGCGATGCGGCCGACACGAAGGCATTGATCGAAGTGCTGTTGCTGCACCGGCACATGCGCCACGAACACGTCGTCGCCGGGCTCGTCGCCGCCCTGGCCGCCGGAGCACTCACACCGGACGCGGTCGCGCTCGAGGCCCGCAAAACAGCTGATGCCGACCGCACCGGCAGTGTCGGCGCCGAGCCTCCGGGCGACGCCCCGGAGGTCGCGTCGCTGACCGCGCGGAGGCTTCGGCAACTGCCGCCGGACACCCGCCCGGTGCCGACCGTCGACGCCTACGACCAACTGCCGCACCACACCCGCACGACCGGACAGACAGGAGGACCACCGTGACCACCACACCACGCCGCCACGGCCTGACCGAGCAGGCCGCCGAGGCTGCCATCGACACCGCCTGCCGGATGCTGCGACTGCCCGGCCAGTTCGAAGAAGTCTCCGACCGCGCCTCCCGCGAACAGATGACCTACCGCGGGTTCCTCGCCGAGTTGCTGATGGCCGAGTGCGACGACCGCGCCCGCTGCCGCTCCGAGCGCCGCATCGAAGCCGCGGGGTTCCCCGCGAAAGTCGTTGCGCGCCTTCGACTTCGACATCAACCCGAACGTCGACCCCGCCACGATCCACACCCTCGCCAAATGCGAATGGGTCCGCAAAGGGTTGCCGCTGTGTCCGATCGGCGACTCCGGCACGGGCAAAAGCCCACACCAAATCCGCCAAGGCCCAGCCCGCCACCAAACCCCACTGACATGACCAGCCCCGACGATACCGGCAACCTCGGCCTCGAACTCGCCGAACTGCTCCTGCTCATCCAAGACTGGCTCAGCACCCGCCTCAGCTTCGACCAGTTCATGCCCGCCGACGCCTACACCGCCGACCACCTCCGAATCGACCTACTCCGCTTCGCCGTGCTACTCGGCGCCGACATCCAGTAGCCCCACCGGACCCCGCCAGAATTCACCCGGAAACCCCCCGCCAAAATTCGTCAGGAAAGCCACGCCCGCGCTCCCGCGAAGGCGCGCAACAACGCGACGCCCTCGAGTTCCAGCGCATGCGCCAACGGCTGTTCGTAGACCATGGCCGCGACGCTGATGGGGCGGGACGTTCTCGGCCACCGAATTTGCGCGGGAATTACCAGCAACAACGCAGTGTTGGGTCGACGTGTGAAAGCAATCCTCGCCGACGTCTACGGCGATCCCGACGTGCTGGTATCCGGTGACCTTCCGACGCCCAAGGTAGCCCCGGACATGTGTTGATCCGGGTGACAGCGGCCGGCGTCAATCCGGTGGACTGGAAGGTGCTCGCCGGATATCTGGGATCCGATGATGTATGTACAGTTTCCGCTGATTCCGGGCTGGGACGTCGCAGGCGTCATCGAACAGCTCGGCGAGGACGTGCCCGAGTACCAAGTCGGTGACGAGGTCATAGGCTACGTCCGGCGCGACGAGGTGCAGCATGGCACCTATGCCGAACTGGTCGCCGCGCCGGTACGCACACTCGCCCGCAAGCCGGCCGCGCTGGACTGGCAGCAGGCCGCCGGGCTGCCGTTGGCGGGCTTGACCGCGTATCAGGCGCTCGAGCGGATCGGCCTGTCCTCCGGCGAAACTGTGCTGGTGCATGCCGCGGCCGGTGGTGTCGTGTCGCTCGGCGTGCAGATCGCGGTGGCGCGCGGCGCCCGCGTGATCGGCACTGCCAGCGGGCGTAATCACGACTTCCTGCGCTCCCTCGGCGCCGAACCGGTCACCTACGGCGACGGCCTGGCCGACCGGGTCCGTGCGCTGGCGCCCGAAGGTATCGTCGCCGCAGTCGATTTCGCCGGTAGCGGAGTGATCGACATATCCCAGGAACTCCTGCGGGACCGTACTCGAATCGCCTCCATCGCCGATGGAACAGTACGCGACAAGGGCGGCCACCTCGTCTGGGTCCGCCCCTCCTCCCCCGATCTCACCGCGCTCGCCGACCTGGCCGACGCGGACAAGCTCACCGTCCCGATTGACACCGTGCTCCCCCTGGCCCAGGCCGCGGCGGCGTTGGAGCTCAGCAAGAAAGGCCACGCGCGGGGCAAATTGTCCTCGAGGTGAGCTGACCGCCGCCTCACGACACCAGGCGGGACAGCTCGATCAGGCCAACGCGAGTATCGACGCGGTGAAGTGGGCGTACCAGGCCCGATAGTCGCGGACCTGGTAGTCGTCGAGCCCAGCCCCGTTCTCGGCCTGCCCGCGCATCAAGAGACAAATGTGCCCATCGTGGAGCCTTCGGCCGACAGTCGTTCGATAACCTCGCCGGCAACCAGCTCACCGGACCGGACGGCACCGTCCATGTAACCCATCCACGCTGTGGCGTACTCAGCTCCCGCCCAGTGCACCCGACCGACTGGAGCGCGCAACGCAGACCCGTACGAGGTCCAGGTATTCGGTGGGAAGAAGGCGCCGTAGCAACCACGCGTCCATTCTTCGCCGGACCAATTCTGTTCTATGTAGTCGCGAGGATGCGCCGCCGCACGACCGAAGTACCTAGTCAACGCTGTTAATACAGTGTCGCGTCGCATAGCAGCCGACAGGCGAGCCATTCGGCGAGCATCGCCACCCTCGAGAAATGCGAGCAGCACACCGGGATCACCGTCCGGCGGCGAATTGTCGAAGACAACCTTGACAGGCCCGGTCGTGCCGGCCGCTCGGCCGGACAACCCGGCTGCTCGCCAGAAGGGCGTGTTATAGATGGCGAAGCACTTGATAACCTCGCCGTTCGGGGTCCGCTGAGTCAGCTGATCGCGATCGGCAGGCAGGCTCGGCGAATACACCAACCGCCCGGCCAACGCGGGATTCATGGCGACGATCACCTGCCGGGCTCGTACCTGCACCGCGTCGGACTCCACCGTGACCGCTGTCTCGGTCTGTTCGATCCGTCGCACCGGCGTTCCCAGTACTACGCGCTCTCCCAGATCGGCGGCCATTGCCAAGCTGATTCGGTGAGAACCGCCGACGACCCTCCGCTCCTGAGCGCCGCCATCCGTCCCGAGCAGGCGATACATTCCGCCGGCCGCGCGCACGTAAGCCAGCAGGTGTAGCAGTGACACCTCCCCCGGATCCGCCGCCCACACCGCCTGGCACAGCATCGCAACGACTTCGCGCCCAGCACCGCTGCGGACAGTGCGCCGCATCCAGGAGTCGACGGTCATCGAATCCCATCGGTTCGCCTTCCTCGCCGACCACGGCGACTCCGCAGAAACGGATCGTGACATCACATCGAGAACCGCCAAAGCCAGTGCGCCCTCTGCCAGCCCGGGTGACGGAGCCAATGGCATCCGGCGAAATCGGCGAACACACCCGCGGTGCTCGAACAGGTGCTGGCCGCGGCTGCACACGGGAAACGTCTCCAACCCGAGCTCTCTGATCAGCCCGAGGATCCGATCCTGACCCGGCCCGACGAACTGTCCCCCTATGTCCACAATCTTGCCATCGCCGATCGATCGGTTCAGCGTTCGCCCCCCGACTCGATCCCTGGCCTCGAGGACGATGACGTCCCGGCCGTCCCGGCTCAGCCGACGCGCGGACGCAAGGCCAGCGAGACCGGCTCCCACCACGACCACATCAGCCATTCGAGCGTTCTTCATCGAGTAACCCCTTGTTCTACGTGGACGCTCCGTAGGGCTGCGTCGTCGAGCGCGTAGGTGACGTGAAACGTCGACCGATCCGAGCTGTCCGAATCCAGCATCAATACGAAACTATCGGTTTCGATACTAATCGTTCCATATACGCCCGGCCAGTGTCGAGTCCCACGCCGGCTCGGCGTCAGGGCAACTTGTTCACCAGCGCTATCGAGGCCGCCTCGGCGGCCATCCGCCCGAGATCGGGAACCATTGCAGGCTCACCGTCCAGAATCAGCAGCCACGCAAAGATCGGACCAAGCAGCAGCGCCTGCACCATCCCCGGGTCCGGTCGTCTACTCAGGTCACCCGCTGCGACCGCGCGATCGAGCACCTCGGTCACCACGAACCGCTCGCTGGCAAGAAACGTATCGGCGAACCGGTCACCGAGAGACGGATCGGCATAAATGTCGGCCAGCAAACCGTTGAGCACATCCGGTGGCAAGCCGTCGAATCGGGTTCCGAACGCCTCACACACCGCCGCCAGATCCCCGGCGAGCGAGCCCGTGTCCGGCACCAGCGGTGTGCGAGTGGCGCGCACCAATACCGAGTAGATGAGCTCCTGCTTCGTCGCATACCGTCGGTAGATCGCAGCCTTGCCGACCCTGGCCCTGGCCGCTACCGCATCGACGGTAAATCCCGCGTAGCCGCGCTCCGCCACTAGCTCCCGCGCCGCACTCGCGATGGCGTGATCAACCTGACTATCCCTGGGGCGACCGACTGCTTGTTTTGGTTTCGACATGCCCGTACTATACGAAACCGCCAGTAGCGGAACTGGTAGTTTCATAACGGTGGGCGCGGTCAAATGGCCGGACTCAACGCCCAATCCCCGCACCACACGGCGGTGAGCGCGGAATGTGACTGTGCCGCTCGAAATCAACGGGTCGGGCCAAGACAGGAGACCAATACATGAGATGGCGACAGATGGTAGGTACCGGACTTGCCGGCGCAGTGTTCGCTGCGCTGATCGGGATCTCGGCGCCGTCGGCAGCGCCCGAAAAGTTAGCCCGGGGAGTCAATTGCGAGGGCTTCACCTGCACCAATGAGACCGATGACCCCTACCGTGTCGATGCATTCGTGCACTGCACGGAGGGCACCTCGACGACGGGTCGGGCATGGATACCTCCACATGGTTCGGCGGTTATCCGTTTCGGGTGCCCCACCATCGCAAAGCCGGGGATACCCGCCCCGCCAACACTGGGAAGGCAGCCGGACGGCACCTACCGCCATACGCAGCCGCAGATTCCGAATACGGAACATGTCCTGACCCGGCCGGTAGGGGTCTTCTACTGGAATGCGGAGGTGGATCGCACCCCTCCGCCGACCGGATCCTCGGGATTCTGACCCGCGTCGGCAGGTCGTCTTCGATCTGCGCTTCGAATTTCGTTGCGCCACAGAGCTTTTGTTAGCAGAACGAGGAGTTTGCGTGCCGGAGCATACGTTGGAGAGGGCCGTTGCAGCGTTGCAGGCTGTTGCACCCGGACGGTGCCGCGCCGGTACCGCCGTACCGATCAGACCGGGCAGGCAAGCACAATGAGAATTCTGCTCGCCGGAGCAACGGGAGCGATAGGGCAACCGCTACTGCGCGCGTTGACCTCGTCCGGCCACGAGGTCGTCGCCCTTATCCGCAACCGAAGTAGGGATCACCTGGTGCACAGCGCGGGCGGGACGGCCGTCGTCGCCGACGTCATGCGACGCGAACAGCTGTTGCACGCCGTCGACGGGCTGCGTGTTGATGCCGTCGTGCACCAGGCGACAGCGTTACGAGGCGCTCCACCGCGACTGCGCGATGACGACCCCACAAACGCGTTGCGCCACACCGGCACGGCCAATCTGCTCGAGGTCGCGCACGCCGTCGGCGCGCGCCGATTCGTCACCCAGTCGATGATCCTCGGGTACGGCTACACCGACCATGGGGACCGCGTTCTCACCGAAGACGACACCTTCGGGAAACCGTGCGGTAGTTACGCCGACTCGGTCATCGAAGGCCTTCGAGCTGCTGAGCAGCAGGTGTGCGATGCCGATTGGATCGAAGGCATCGCGCTGCGATACGGATTGTTCTACGGCCCGGGCGCTTTCAGCGACATGTTCGCCGACATGATGCGCCGACGGCGACCGTGCGTACCTTCCGATGGTGGGGGTATCAACTGCTGGATTCATGTGGCCGACGCCGCGGCCGCAACCGTAGCGGCACTCACGCACGGGTCGGCGGGTCAGGTCTACAACATCGTCGATGACGAACCGATCACCTGGAAGCGGTTCGCCTCCGCCGTGTCCGCCTCTCATCACACACCGCGAGCCCGGGCGATGCCGCGCTGGCTGCTCGGGCTCGCCGCACCGTACCTGGCTTGCCTCATGACCGACACAAGTATGCGTGTCGCCAACCACAAAGCGCACCGTGATCTGGCGTGGAAGCCGGTTTACGGATCCGTCGAGAAGGGATTGAAATGAAAACCGTCAGAATTGCCGTGGTTCTCGCGGCACTATCGATGCTGGGATTCGGGTGGTGGGCCCGCCTGGACCCCGCTGGTTTCGCCGAGTGGGCGAACTGGCCCAATCACGTGCACTTCCTCCATGACGCGGGTGTCTTCCAGATCGGCATCGGCTTCATGATGCTGGCCGCACTCTGGTGGCGCGACGTAATCGCGGTTGTCCTCACCGGTTTCGTCATCACCAACTCCTTCCACGCCTTTAACCACGCCGTCGACCTAGACCTGGGCGGAAAGGGATCCGACCCGTGGGCACTGCTGGCGTTATCCGCGGTTGCGCTGGCGGGGTTGGTAGTCAGGCTTCGCGCGTTACGGCGCCGCAATATCGAGAACAAGGTGGTTCCGGTATGAGGGTATTGCTAGCCGGGGCCACCGGCACCATCGGTAAGGCCCTAGTTTCACATTTGATCTCAGCGGGCCATGAAGTGATTGGGCTGACCCGATCCGAACCCGGCCTGCAGCGGTTGCACGCCGCTGGCGCCGAGCCGGTGCGCGCGAGCCTGATGGACGCCGACGAGCTGCTGACCGCTCTGGACGGGTACACAGCCGACGCAGCGATTCACCAGGCGACCTCCATCACCGGCACTCCTCTGTTCCATCGCGCGTTATATGCCACCGACGCATTGCGGGACAAGGGAACAACCAACCTGATCCAGGCGGCTCAGCTCGTCGGCGCCCGGCGGTTCGTGACACAGTCCTTCTTCCTCGGGTATGGATACCGCGACCACGGTACCGAGCTCATCACCGAGGACCGGCCGTTCGCCCAGCTCACCGGGCATGGCCCGACCGACAGGCATATGCGTGCTCTGCGCTCCAACGAAGACCAGGTTCTCGGCACGCCGGGTATCGACGGGATCGCGCTACGCTACGGAATGTTCTACGGCCCAGAGCCTTTGACCCGTCAGCTTGCAGATCAGACCAAGAGCCGGCGCCTGCCGGTACCTCGTCCGTCCGGTGTCACCTCGCTCATTCACATTCACGACGCCGCTGCCGCGGCTGTCGCGGCCCTCGAACGCGGGCGGCCCGGTCAGGCTTACAACATTGTCGATGATCACCCCGTCGCGTTCAGCGAATACATCGAAGCACTGGCCGAGGCCTCCGGGGCACCATCACCCCGATCCGTCCCAGCCTGGCTGCTCGCCGCCTTCCCGTACATGCATGGGCTGATGGTCACGACCCGCATTCGCCTGTCCAATGCCAGGGCAAAACACGAGCTGGGCTGGAAACCTGTCTATCCGTCCATCCACGAAGGGCTCACGACCCTGTGGGACACAGACTGATCAGGACGCTTCTATTCGGATCGCGGAAAACCGTAAGGGACTCGAGTAGCGACCAGAAGCGGGACCACCGGGTGCTACCGCACTCGGCGGTCCCGCGCACTGGCGGTTGACAAGCTGCACCACTTCGGCTGACCAAACTCATATCGAGCGCCTCCCCGACGCATACGGGTGGTGGGCGTCGGCACTCTTGGCCGGTCGCCGTCGCGGGTCGGTGGCATCGGACATTCGTTTGCTTCGAACCCACGTCACTGTGTTCGGGCTACCACAGGTGCGCCGTTGCATTCGATGCCCGGATCGGAATCGACGGAAACCGCGCTCAGCTGTGCATCGAATACAGCCCGCACCATGATTCAACAGGGCCGCTCAGCAGCACGTCAGAACACGTCCGGGGGTACCGCCCCGCGGACTCCTCGGCAATGCACTGAAGCTCTAGCTAGCCGTAGTGCCCTGAACAGGCCAGCGCCTCGACGAGGCCCCGCGATCAGGCACCGAGGCGGGCCAACCCGCCTTCGACCTCTGTGCGAGCCCGATGGCAAGCGGATTTTCAATCGATCGAACACAACATATGCGATACATTCAGTATCGGAACTTTTGGTTTCGATATTGCGCGCGCATCAGATCGGAGAACTTCATGCCTGCGAGACTGTCGAACACGGCGTACACCGACGTCCCGTGGCGGGCCCACGAGGTCTCGGGCGACTTCCAGATCGAGGACGTCTGGGCTGTGCATACGCCGGGCGGTGGACCGGACGACTTCCCCACTATGCTCGAGGCGGTCGAGCGGTACGAGACCTCCCGGCCCAACCCCGCCCTGCTGGGGTTCCTGCTCGCGGTGCGGTGGAAGCTGGGAGCGCTGTTCGGATGGGACGCTCGCGAGACGGGCCTCGGTGAGCGAGTATTCGCGTTGCGCGAGGGTCTGCCCGAGGACCTAAGGACTGTCCCGCGCGGCTCCGACCGGGGCTTGGCGCCCTTCACGCCGGTTTATCAACTCCCCGACGAGGCTGTTCTGGAGCTCGCGAACAAGACCGTACACACCGCGATGCATCTGGGGTGGGCGCAGGACGACAACGGTGGCCACGAGCTGCGTATGACGGTCCTCGTGAAACCCAACGGCCTGATGGGGCGGCTGTATCTGGCCGCGATCGCACCGATTCGACACCTCGTTGTCCTCCCAATCTTCCTGCGCCGATGGGAACACGCATGGCGGGACGCGACCGCCGAGGTAATCGGCGCCGGGACGATCCGCGGTCTGGTCGGTGTAGACGAGATCCCCAGCGCCACACGCACTCTCAGTTCACTACCAGTCACTGATTACGCGGATCAGTTCACGCGTTCCACGGATATCCAAGCGTCGCCGGAAGATTGGGCACCTTCGATCCGAAAACGCGGGTCAGGGCCGCACAACGCTCGCAGGCAGCAGAGTACGCAGAGTCGCATGGATCGTGTCGAGATTGACTGCGGCGGGGTCCACCCGCCACTGAGCGTGCACACCCATAACCACCCCGACCAGCAAGACGGCGGCCGTCTCCGGTGTGCTGCCCGGCGGAAGTGCTGCGGAGCTGAGACTGGCCTGCACCCCGCGTCGAAGGGCCTCGTGCAGCCGCGCGTAATGCTCACGAATCGGCGAATCAGCCTCGACAGCCTCAGCCAGGAGAGTGGTAAACATGCGCGTCGCAGGCATCCGGACATATTCGGCGACCTGGTCCAGTGGATCACCCGAACGAACCGTGAAACTGGCCAACACCGTCTCGAGCTGGTCGTCGAGCACCGCCTCGAGCAATCCCAGCTTGTTTCCGAAATGCCACGGAATGGAACCACGGCTGATACCGGCACGCTCAGCGATATCGATGAAACTCGTTTGCCGGTACCCCTTCTCGGCGAAGAGTTCGGCCGCGGCTGCGATCAGCAACCGACGACTCTCCTGAGTCCGCTCGTTACGCAGCGATGCCATAGATCCATCCAACCACGGTGTCCGGAACCATCGTTTCGATGTTAGCTGTTCCATCCTCTGACCCCCGGCATAGCCTGCGTTGCGGAGCTCGCCATCGCCCGGCCTCGACTCTGCGCCGCGAGGCGGATACCACCGACCTCACGGCCACGACCGCAACTCTCGATGCGTTCGGCTTGCCACCGAAACCTCTTCATCCTATGCTACACAACATAGCCACTGTCATTCCACATACCGCATGCGCGGAGACACCGACCGCTAGTCGAATGCCGCGCCGCAACGTGTGGTTGCGATCGCCCCCGAGGCTGCAGTGAGACCGTGGAACGGCTGATCAGGGCCGCGGAGAGGAGCTGTTGTCGATCGGCTCAACGCCAAGACCCCTGGCGGATATTCGGAGGTGCGGTGAGCCAAAAGGACGAGCCACCGGTGAGCGCTCCGAGACCGACGCACCGTACGGCACTCCGTAGTCCGTCGCGGTCGCTGGAACCGGCGCTGGTGCGGCGGTGGCGCAACCGGGTCGACGCCACCACGGTGCGGCGTAGAACAGCAGTCTTCCTTGCGACTGTCGGTGTGCTATTGGTATTTCCCGCGGTCCTCGGGGCGGTGGCCACGGCGCAGAGTGGGACCACGTCAGGCGGCGCGGGGATCGGCGCGATCGCCTGGATGAACGTCCGGGATTCGCACGGAGTCCCGCTGAGTGACTACATCCTCGCCAACAAGGGCGGAAGTCTTTTCCGCCCATTGGAGACTATCGTGGTGGCAGTACTCGGGCTGGAACTCGTCGGCTACATGGTTGCGACGACCGGTGGGGTCTGGTTCATCATTTTCGCCATCAGCTTCCGTTGGGTGACCCCGTTCGAACTCGCATTCACCGGTATTGCCGATGCCTTCACCGGTCAGATCGCGACCCCGATCGTGCTCATAACATTCGCGTCGATCGGATCGGTCGTCGTGGCCTACTTGATCGCGCGGGGTTTCTATTCGAAGGCAACGACGCAGGCCGTCACGATGCTCCTCGTTGCAGTCGTCGGCACCATTTTTCTCGCCGACCCGCTGGCAGAGGTTCTCTCACCCCACGGACTACTCGCCACGGGTCGCGATGTCGGAGTGGCGGTGGGTGCGGGCCTCACCGGGAACTCACATCCCGACACCGAAACGGTACTAACGCAATTGCAAGGCGACCTGGCCGACAATTTCGCACGGAGTCCGGTGCAGGTCTGGAATTTCGGTCATGTGGTCGACCAGTCTCCACAGTGTGCAGCGGCTTGGTCGACTGGTGTCGCCTCCGGAGACTCCGACCGGCTGCTCGACAATATCCGCGCGTGCGGCGATGTTGCGGCATTCACCGAGGCCGGCCACCCGAGTATGGGGCAGATCGGCTCGGGCCTGGTTCTCTTGGGCTGCGCGATGGTCATGCTGTGCTTCGGTGGATATCTCGGAATCAAGATCATCTGGGCTGCGCTGGACGCCATCTATCACGGCTTCATGGCGCTGTTCGGTTTTGCCGCAGGCGGCTTCGTCTATGGGCCGACGCAGACGTTCCTGGCTCGCAACCTCGTTGACGGGCTCGTCGCGGCGGCACGAATGACTGCGTACACCATCTTCCTCTCCGTTTACGCACTGTTCCTGGGAAAATTGTTCGAGCAGGCCGGTGGTCAGGTCATGGTGGTCCTGGTGCTGGGTGCGATCGTCGAGACCATCGCCATATTCCAGCTGAAACGGCTCAGCGCCAGTCTCGACAGGGGTAACGACTGGGTCGCCAACCGGTTTGCCCTCGCCATGCAAGGCCAGGGCGGAAAGGCGGCCGCCGCAGGTGGCACGGCCGTCGGGATGGGTCCGGGAGAGACCGCGCACTCCATGTCCGCAGGGCTGATCGCCGGATTGACCGCGATCAACGTCGTCAACAGTAACCCGGTCGCGGGAATTCTTTTCGGGTACCGCAGAAGCCCCTTAGACCCGAATTCTCGGCTGCGGAATCGCGCTGAAGTAGCGCAGTGGAGAACAAATGAGGAAGTTTACAATCGAGGGTGGGTACGCAATCAGTATCGCATTCGAGAACAAACCATTGAGGCCGCTCGATCCGCCGTCCGCGAACATGGCGGCCACAATCACCGCAGTGCGGCCGCGGCTGTGGACCGAATCATCAACCGCGGCGGAATGCTCAATGATGCAGCCACCGCAATGATGGATGCCGGCTTCACCGATCAGAGAATGATCATCAATGCCATCCGCGCGTACAACTATCGTCAAAACTTCGCGCCGAGTGTGTGGGACGGTGACAAATACATCGGTGAGGCTGCAGCGTCGCTCGCAGTGTTGAAGCTGGAGACCTCACCGGCGAATATGGCTCTCTTCCAACAAACTGCGCACCGGCTCGCTAATCGACGATACATCGACCATGTACCGGAATCCGAGCTCACGCGCGAAGAACGCGACTATCTGCAGGACTACTTCCGCAATCCGACTCGCGACAAGAGTTCTGAGATGGCATTGACATGGGAAGGAAGCTGGCATCGTGACCGCTCAGAACAGAGGCCGGGTGATCGTGCTCGTCTTCGCGATTACAGCCGGCTCCTCAGCGGGTTCCCTGTACTACCTGCAACCCTTGCTACATGAGGTCGCAGGTGGCCTCAGCATCTCCGCGACCACCGCCGGCCTGCTGGTCGGTGCGGCGCAGATCGGCTACCTCTGCGGGCTCACGCTCCTTGTGCCACTGGGTGACTTCCTCGAGCGTCGCCACATGGTGCCAATCCTACTGGCCGCTTCGGTCGTGTCCCTTGCCGTTTCGGCCGCGGCGTCGAATCTGGTGATGTTGCTGCTCGGCACTTTCGCCACCGGTCTGGCAGCATCGGCAGCTCAGATTGTCGTGCCATGGGCATCGGCTACAGCAGCCCCGGAGCGGCGCAGCGAAACCGTTGCCACCGTTATGAGCGGCCTGCTCCTCGGCATCCTCCTCTCTCGGCTGATATCCGGCGCGGTCGCACAGTTCGGCGGATGGCGCACAGTGCTGATTGTCGCTGCGGGAATCCAGGCCATCGCATCGACGACCGTCTACCTTGTAGCACCGGAGGCCGAGCGAACCGTGACAACCGAACGCTACGTCGACATACTGGCTTCGATCGTCTCACTCATCCGGTCGCATTCGGTACTCCGGCAGCGCATGGTTCTGGGCTTTCTCATCATGGCCAGCTTCTCCGGAGTCTGGACGGCAATCACGTTCCTTCTCGCTGGCCTCCACTCGAGCCCCTACCACTACTCCCCGTTCTCGATCGGCTTGTTCGCGCTCGCTGGGGTCGCTGGTGTTGCCGGCGCTCCCTTTGCGGGCCGCCTGGCCGATCGCGGGCGCTTGCGTGCTATTACGACCCTGTCCTGGTTGATACTGCTGGCCAGCTGGCTGCTCCTGTTGTGGGGCGGATATAACGAGGTGGTGCTGGTCATCGCATTACTAGTTTTCGATCTCGGTATCCAATCCGCACAATCGACAAACCAAAGCGCCATTTACGCGCTCGATCCCGCAGCCCGTAGCAGGATCACATCAGCCTATATGATCGCATACTTCCTTGGTGGCGTAGCGGGCTCGACCATTGCTGGATTCGCCTATCAGTCCGGAGGATGGCTGACGGTGTGCGAAATCGGGTTTATTGCAGCGATCTTCGGAAGCACGCTGTGGACCGCGTTTGCGCGCCGCAGTGCGGCCGCCGCCCGTGGGAATAATGCGCCAAGCGCCGTGCACCCGATGCCTGTAGATTCGTTAAATGCGAACATTCTCCGCCCTTCTCACCGCCGCCGTTTTCACTCTAATGGCTTCTACAGGCGCTGATGCAGCACCCTATCCTCTGACCGGTTCGGCATTGTCTCAACCAGGATGGGATTTGCCGACGGATACCGCTGCCGCCGTAGAGGCCGCAGGACTGCCGCTACTGCACACGATCATGACAACCTTCCATTACCACGCCCACCTCGATGTTATTGTGTACGGGCAGCCGGTAACAGTGCCCGCACTTGTCGGCATCGACGACACCCGGAAAATGGGATCCCCTCTGCACACTCACGACACGACCGGGATCGTGCATATCGAGTCGGGTGAGGACGTGCCCTACACACTCGGTCAATTCTTCACCGAATGGGGGCAGCCGCTGACCACCGAGCGTGTGGGGCCGATTGTCCTGACCCCGTTCGAGACCGTACACCTCTACGTGAACGGCGAGCGCTTTTACGGCGATCCCGCGTCATATCGGTTCGCTCACCACGATGAAGTGGCGGTGATCATCGGTACACAGCTGATGACTCCCCTAGTCCCGAAGCATTATGATTTCCCTCCGGGCATCTGATGACGTGTCGACGACAAAACAATGCCATGAAAATAGGTACATGCATGCCGGAAATATCCCCACCCCTGGGCGGTTTCGCCAATTGACACTCGTCCACACTGTATCGAGAATTTAATGACTCCAGCAGATCTGGAGTCCTGTCGGCCGACATGGTGAGTTTCAGCGAAACGAGGAACCAGGCAATGACAACGAAAATCACATCACAGGAGACCGAAGCAGAAGCTCCGCCGGCAGAATTCGACACCACGCATCTCGAGGAAAATCTGCGGTGGGGTCACTTGTTCTGGCCAGGATCGACCGCACTGACCGAGGACCAAATCCAGGACCGTGTCAGGCGGTATCAAGCATCGCTCGAGCGTTACCGCGCGAGCGGTATGCAGGGCAATTATTTGCCAGATGACCTCGAGGTCGACTCTGCATGGCATGCACACCAGTGCGACCCGGTCGGGTACGCCGAGTTCTGCACACGATACTTCGGTGGGATTCTCGCACACACCGTAACACTCTGCGTCTGCAAGCTGGTCGAGCTCGACAAGAGATAGAGGCTGGTACCGAAGAAGCAGATCCGCTCGCCGGATTCGCATCTGCGGTGCTTATGCCTCGGCGAGGCGCTACCGGCTACGGAAGGAGGTGACTCATGGATGCTCTGTTGAATCTGATCGCGGCAGCGTTCGCGGCGCAATCGCCGCCGACAGCCCCGATTGCACCCGTAGGTGCATGCAAGTAGATGTTAAAAGCAGTAGCGGAGCCCGCCCGGCGATACCGGCCGGGCTCCGTCCTTCATGCTCGAAAAGAATGATTCGTGTAAAGATATCCTCCGGACCAGATGTATCGCGTACCGCCCCACCGAGCCGCGGAAGCGACATCAGGGAAGAACCCCCGCCCCTCGAAGTTCGCACTTGTGTTGCACAGGACCGGTATTCCACTGAGACGCTCGTATGCCGCCAAAATGCGAGCTGTGGGGCTGGGCGCAAACTCATCGATGGTTTGCAGCCGGGCTGTTCCATCGACGTGGATCACAGCGGGTATGCGCTCAGCCCACTCACTGCGGACGCGGTGCTCGAATAGCATGTAGGGGTCCCGGGCTCCGGGCCGGAAAACTTCGTGTGCCCGAGTGCTCAGACACACCGGCGCTACCGGCCGATAACCTGCCCGGTTCTTCATGCCGTTGAGGCGATCCTTCATCGCCACGTCGGTTGCAGAGGCCAGGATGCTGCGATTGCCGAGCGCCCTCGGCCCGAGTTCCGCACGGCCCGAGACGATCACAACGGGCTCGCCGTCGCGATGTAGCAGCTGGGCGACACCTTCCTCACTGCAGGGTTCTTTCTGCCAGTTGTTCGGTACGTGTCCGATTTCTGCCGCCGGACCCGAGTACACATTCCAACTCAGGGCTGGGCTCTTCCCATACCGGAACATCTCACAGCACGCGGTGCCGATTGCCGCTCCCGAATCATTAGGAAAAGGTGGAATCCAGATTTCGTCGACGATTCCTCTGGCTCGCAACAATGCGTTCCATTTGATATTCAGAGCACAGCCGCCGGCCACGACCAGGTTCAGGGGCAACCACGGGTTCTGTTGCACCAGTGAAGCCAAGCCCTCCGCGAGTCTGTCTCCCAGATAGGCCTGAAACGTAGCGATGAGGTCGGCATCGACCAGCCCAGGAAACAGTTCGTCGCGATTCTCCACGACTTTCGCCCCAATGGATCGAGCAGCCTCCTGCGAGGCGTCGGGCAACGCCGAGATAATTCTGTCGAGGACCGGATATGCGGCCTCTTCCACTACACCCAGCCCCGCATACGCCATCGCCTTGCCGGGTATGGACAGATGCTGTCGCAAAGCCTGATCCCGTGCCGGTCCATGTATTTTCTGCATAAAAGGATCGAAGTGAGAGCTGAAGTAGGTGAAACTGTTGCCGACGATCGGCAGCACAGTTGCAACAGGACGTGCAGTCCGTTTCACGGCCTCCACGTGATAGACCCGAGCGGCTGTTCCGCCGTCCCAAACAAGAACGAGCGCGTCATCGGCCCGCTCCGCGAACGGACTTGTGCAGTAACCTCCCAGAATGTGGTGGTCCACATGGTGGTAACTCGCGTATCCTCCAGATGCCGATCCGAAGGCGTTACTCCGAAACCGGAATCGCGTGATCGGATCGGTAACCCCGGGACGGTCCTGATATGGAGCGACCGACAGAGAGGTAGGGCGCCCACCCGCCATCGTCGAGATAGATGAGGGTCTCACCGAATCGGTGTCCCGCACGGTTTCGCTGGCGAACCAACCATCGACGATGAAGCGATCGATATCAGACGGGCTCAACCCTTCCGACCGCAGTATCTCGGCGACCCTGTCGAGATCACCGATAGGACTGTATCTGGGGGCGTTACCGAGTTTCTCGACCTCGATACTGAACATTAGTTCGTTGCCGTCGACAACCGCGACACCACCATCGTGAGACACCTTGATTCCACAGATCATCATACATAGCTACTGTACCTATCGACACAGCACTACCAACATTGAGAATATACCCTCTTCTCGCCGTCAGAATTTGTCAGCACGCTCCGGTGCCCATTGGCAGCAAAGTGCGCAGGGTTTCGCGAACTCTGTTGAGGTCCACCGCTCCTGGATCGACCCGACACTGGGCCTGAACACCGAAAGCGACTCCGACCAGCAAGATGGCCAATAGTTCCGGGGTAACTCCCGAAGGCAATGCATCTGGATTCATTCTACGCTGTACTCCACGCCGCAGTGCCTCATGCAGACGTGCACAGTGCTCACGGAGCGGCGAATCGGCCTCCATCGCTTCGGCGTGCAAGCCGATCAGCATTCGGGTGGCGGGCAGTCGCATGTATTCCATGACCTGATCCAACGAATCACCAGCGTAATTGTCTGCACCGATCGACACAGACTGCAGCTGATCGTCCAGCACCGCCCGCAAAAGGCTCTCCTTGGTGCCGAACCGCCGCGAAATGCTGCCGAGCCGGACGTCAGCCCTCTCAGCAATATCGATGACACTCGTGTTCCGATACCCTTTCTCGGCAAATAGCTCCGCCGCGGCCCCAACCAACAGTGCACGAGTACGACGCCGGTAGTATGCAATGGCAACTGCCCCCAGCAACGGCCCCCACGCTGCCAAAGGCACGTAACAGACTGCAAACAGTACTCGTCCGACCGGTCCGCCCATCTCATCGGAGGACGAGGGATCGGTAAGCAACTTGTAGCAGTCGTAGGCGAAAATCCAGCCACCCACCGTCGCAAGTACCGAGCCCACCAGCGCCGGCACAACTACTGCCAACGGACGGACCGCACGCCCGGCCAGAACGGGGATCCGGCCCGGAACAACCTCGCCCCAGACGCTTACCAAACCCACGGTCAGCAAGGCCAAGACCTCGAGCACCACCATGATCGTCGCGATATACGCCGACGTCCACCACGGTAGGCTCACCCGTCCGTCGAACGAACCCGCCAGCAGCACGGCCAGGCGCCACAAGGTGGAAGGCAGAACGGCCACCGGAACCAGATGAGCCGCGATGATCGTCCAGCGGGGCGCAGCCGGAGATATGGGGAAGAATGCTCGATCTCGCTCGAAGACAAACACCAAAGGCCTCCAATACACCGGTATCGGTCAGACATCGATTTCGAGACTGACAGTACCGATACTGACCGGCTCGTATGATGCCAGCATGTCGAAACCAAAACAAGCCGGAGGTCGCCCCCGAGACAGTCGGGTAGATCACGCCATCGCCGCAGCGGTCCGGTCGCTGCTGGACGAGCAGGGTTACACCACACTCACCGTCGATGCCGTCGCAGCCCGCGCCGGGGTGGGCAAGGCCGCGATCTACCGGCGGTATGCGACCAAGCAGGAGATGATTTTCGCCGCGCTCCTGCATGACCTGAGCGAAGAGCCACCCGCCGACACCGGCTCGCTGGCCGGCGATATCACTGCGCTCACTACACAGTTCGGCGAGCGGCTCACCCGGACCGCAGCGGAGGTCCTGGCGGGTCTGCTCGCCGATATCCACGCCGACCCGGCCCTGGGCGATCGTTTCACCGAGACATATCTCGCCGTCGAACGATCCATAGTCACCGTCCTACTGGACCGGGCGGTAGCTCGCGGCGAACTGCCGACACGGCCCGATCCCGCCCTGGTTCACACTTTGCTGCTCGGCCCACTGTTCGCATGGCAAGTCATGCTTGACGAAAACCCCAGCCGCACAACCTATCTAGCAGAAACCGTCGCGCGGATCACCACCGAAGCCCTCACCGCGGGGCTCGTCGCATCCGATCCTCCGTAGGGATGGGGTGCTGTGGCGACCCGCCGTGCCGGGACCCAACGCCGGCCGGTATCAGCCGCGGGCTGCGGGCGCGGTCGATTTGCGGAACCAACCCACGTAGGTGAACCACAACCCCAAGGAACACAGCAGCACGAAGAAGACCCGCGCCGCCACGAGCGCGGCGCCATCCAGTGAGGCGTCCACTGCGTCCCGCATCGTCCCCGCAGCGGCCATCAGTGCGGCGCCACGCACAGCCACGAACCAGCCGAACAGCGATATCGCCGCTGCTGTCACACTTCGCCAATGGCGATGCCCGCCGATGATCACCAGCCCCATACCGAGCATCGCTGCACCGAGAATCCACACCGTGGCCGGATTGGCGAACAGGTTGTCGACGACAGGCTGGGCATCCTGCAGCCGGAATACCAACACAGTTGTGACGACTGCGATGAAAGGCCCGAGCACCCGAGCGTACGCCTTGGTACGCTGCGCGGCCTCATGGTCGACCCTGGTCATGGAGCACTCCTTGCTTTAATAAACCGGCGGTCGGTTTATGGGATGGGACGATACGCTCGTGACTCGCGGCCGGTCAACACAGCCCCGCGTCAAGATCGTGTGATGCGCGACCGAACGCGGATGGATCGATGAGTGGTCCCGCGGCGAAGGGAGGATTGATGGCCAGGCAGGTCAAGCCCGAGGAACACGCCGCCAAGAGGACTCAAATCCTCACCGCGGCACTGGAGTTGATACACCAGAAGGGCTTCCAGCAGATGACGATCGCAGATGTGCTGGACGCTGTCGGCATCTCGAAGGGTGCGTTCTACCACTACTTCGACTCGAAGGGCGCGCTGCTGGACGGCGTGATCGACGCGATGCGCGCCGACGTTGCCGACGTCCTGGAGCCCGTCGCTGCCGACACCACGACGGATGCCCTCACGAAACTGCGCACCTACATCGTCTCAGCGGTCGACTGGAAAGTCGCCCACCGTAGCGACCTATCGGCGATTGCGCGCATGTGGCGAAACGAACACAACACGCTGCTGCGCCAACGCATCACCGATGCCTCGATCGGAGCTCAGGGCCCCCTGATTGCTGCGATAATCCGACAAGGCTGCGCAGAGGGAGTTTTCGATGCCACGTATCCGGATCAAGCAGCAACGATTATCGCCGGCATGGGAATGCACCTCGGTGATGCATTGCTCGACGCATTCACGGGCGCGGTCGACGACCCGGTGATACGTGACCGTCGCGAGGTTCTGCTGCGCGCCCACCTCGAGGCCCTGGAACGGATCCTCGGCGCGGCACCAGGCTCGTTCGCCGGGGTCTTGGCCACCATGGTCGACATGCCTACACTACCCGGCTGAAGTGCGGCCGCGAGCGACTGATCATGCGTATCCGGAGTCGCCAGCGGCCAGCACCATCCTCGAAGTCCGAGCCCTATTCCTTCCGTGCTGGATCGGTCAGAGCCGACTCGGATGCCTTGGCGACATCCATGTCAATTTCCTGGATTTGGACAGTCACACCGTCCGGATCGACAACTCGTAGACTGCGACCGAAGTCCTCGTCGACGATCTCGTAGGCGTATCCCTGGGCACGCAACCGATCCGCTACCAGCTCCAGCTTCTCGTCAGTGGCGAAACCGAGTTCGGTCGATCCGGCAGGGCGACGCTTCGAGACCGCGAAGTCGTGCAGCCCGACGGCGCCGGTGCCGGCCGAAAGTTGAGCCCACACTTCGATACTCGAGTTCGCGTCGAGCATGAGCCCGAGTCCGGCGTAGAACTCGCGGCACGCGGGCACATCCGAGACGTACCGGATAGGCAGGACAGTTAGCATTTTCAACTCCCTTGTCGGAACGGACAACACCGAGTGTGGGAGTCCCTGCGCACGATCGCTGCTGCGGCCGGGCAGACCGGCGGTATTCGACGTGCTCCTGGCCGGATGTGGCGGAATCCGACACACCGAGCTATCGAATGGGCGAGGCGGATCGCTTGGCGTACCGGACGACGGGAGCCGACTCCATGCGGTCGATGCCTTCCAGTGCACCGATCCGGTAGGAGACATAGGCGAACAACTCGTCGGCGTCACGGCACACAACAATCGCGAACAGGTTGTACGCTCCGGTCGTCGCTCCCACGAATGCCATCTCGGGATCGTCGGTCAGTGTGCGAGACACCTCGACCAGGCTCGTCGGCACCACGTTCAACCACAGCAAGCATTGCTCGGTGAATCCCAAACGGAGTGGATCCACCTCGACCTCGAACCTCACAACAAGTGAAGAACGCAGCTCCTCGAGGCGGCGCCGGACGGCCGATTCCGACCAGCCGACCTTGCGAGCGAGGGTGGGATAGGCGGCGCGGGCATCGGTGGCCAGTGCCGAGAACAGCCTTCGGTCGAGGTCGGTCAGCCGGGTCGGCGAGGCAGCCGAGGTGAGGGCGCCCTGGGGGGTCAGCGCGGCGATCTGGTCGGGGGTCAGTGCGGACGTGCGGCCGCGCCACGGATGATCCATCAGGTGGCGCAGCAGGCGCTGCGCATCCACCTGGAGAATCTGGCGGTGGCGGGCCAGCTGTTCCAGCGGCGCGAGACCGCCGTCCGGTGTACGCAGCAAGACGACCAGTTCCGTTCCGCCGGACAGCACTGTCACCCAGGAGGAGTCGGCCCGGGCTGCCAACGCGTGAGTGATACCCGCGGTCGCGTCGGGGTGAATCCGCAGCCGGACCAGCCATTCGGAGTTGCCCGTGCGATGACTGGCGAATGCGACAGCTATCCGTACCGCGCCGGTCGAACGCAGGCGCCCGTAACGGCGGGCAACTGTGCGATCGGAAACCTCGAGGACTTCGGCAATTCTGCTGAACGGAGCTCGCGCGTCGAGTTGCAGCGCGTGCAGCAGCTGCCGGTCCAAGAGGTCCAGCATGTCCGAATCCACCCCGACAGCCTAGGACGACGTCGAAATCCAGCGTGAAACCGGCTCGTTCAGGGCCGGAGGCAACAGGTGGACGCAGCATCGCTGTCATGACGCACGACATCAACGGCATTCACCATTGCGGCATCCTCACACGGGATCTGGACAGTCTGGAACGACGCTTCGCGTCGCTCGGCTTTACCCTCAGTCCCCGGTCGCGCCACTTATTGAGTGAAGGACCCGGCACGGAACCGATACCCGGCTGCACGGCCAACCGATGCGCACTGTTCGGGAACTCCTACATCGAGCTGCTTGGCATAGTCGACGAGGACGCGCCCGATCCGTGGCACACCCGGACCATGCCGGACGGTTTCCGGATCCTCAACTTCGACACCGGCGACGCCGAGGTCACCCAGCAGCGGATCACCGCCCTCGGCCTGCACACCTCCGGAGTCCTGGACCTGGAACGCGAGGTGGACACCGAGAACGGGCCACGGATGATACGTGCCCGCGCCGTGCACGTCGACCCGCGGACGACCTCCGAGGGGTACGTGGGCATTGCCCAGCACCTCACCCGCAAGTACGTGCATCAGTCGCGATACCTCAACCATCTGAACGGCGCACGCGGTCTCAGCGCCGTGCTGATTGTCGCCGATGACGATATCTTCGATGGACTTGTCGGGCGGTATGCCGGACTCCTGGGCGCGCCCCCGCGTTCCGACGGCACACTCACCGTCGTGGAGATGGCGGCCGGACGGGTGGAGCTCGTACGGTCCTCGATGGCCGAGGTGCTGCTGCCCGGTGAGCCCGTGCCTGCCCCTTCGTATCTGGCTGCAATGACGATCGCGGTGGAGGACGTCGCTGCCGCCCGAGCTATCGTCGGACGTGCCGGCACACCGACCCGGCCCACAGACAACGGCGGCTTCTTCGTATCTGCGCGTGACGCATTCGGCGCCGGCCTGTTCTTCACCGCAGCTACCGACCGATAATCCGGCCTCTGGTGCCGTCGCCGTCCTGGGCCTGTCGCCGACGGAGGTCGATCCAGACGCACAAGTCGAGGCCATCGGATCGAACGTCAGGCCAATCCTGATCGGCAGCACCAAGGACGAAGCAGCGGCCTTTTGCCGCGCTCAATTGTCTCTAGCCGGCGCACGGCACGTCCCCACTCACTTTGCTCGATTGATGCAAGAAGGACTGATCCACAGGTAAAAAACCGATACCTAGAGGGCGTGTTCGCGCCCATCGAACAAGAACACACCCTGACCCGCCTGGAGGTGGTCGGCACAATCCCGGAGTATCTGGACGGCCGATATCTACGCAACGGCGCCAATCCGGTCTGAGACCTCGATCCGGCCTTCTATCACTGGTTCGTCGGAGACGGGATGGTGCACGGCATCCGTATCCGGGGCGGTCGGGCCGAGTGGTACCGCAATCGGTGGGTCCGGGGGCCGGAAACCTCCGTTGCACTGGGTGAGGACCGGGTGCTCGGCAACAACGCAACCGGTATCGGTGCCAACACGAACGTAATCAGGCACGCCGGGCGCACCCTCGCGCTGATCGAAGCCGGTGGCACATCGGTCGAGTTGAGCCATGAGCTGGACTCCATAGGGATCTGCGACTTCGGCGGGACGATCCGAGGCGGCTACACCGCACACCCCAAGCGGGATCCGGTAACCGGTGAACTGCATGCGGTCTCCTACGCCTTCGACCGCGGAAATACGGTGCAATACACCGTCATCGGCACCGACGGCCGAGCGCGACGGACCGTCGACATCGAGGTCACCGGGATGCCGTTGATGCACGATTTCTCAATAACCGACGATCACATCGTGCTGTACGACCTTCCGGTCACTCTTGATCCGCACCAGATGGGGGCACTATCCGATCAAGAAGGCCTGTTCGCTGGCGCACCGATGTCGGAACCGGCCCGGCTGGTTCTTTCCGCGATGATCGGCCGAATCCGGGTACCCGACCCGATCCGCGCGAGTCGGCCACGCGACCTCCGCCTGCCTTACGGCTGGAATTCCCGCTACCCGGCACGGGTAGGGATCATGCCCCGCGAGGGTGGCAACGACGACGTCCGCTGGTTCGAGATCGAGCCTTGCTGGGTGTTCCATCCGATGAACGCCTACGACGACGGGGACACCGTCGTCCTCGACGTCGTCCGATATCCGGTCATGTTCGACCGGGACCGCACCGGTCCCGAGGAGGGATCACCGACCCTGGATCGGTGGGCGATCGATCTGGCCGCAGGCACCGTCCGCCAGAACCGCCTCGACGATCGCGCGCAGGAGTTCCCACGCGTTGACGAACGCAAGGTGGGCCGACGCTACCGGTTCGGCTACGCACCAGCGGTCGGCCCGGGCGCCGCTCCGGGATCCGCCCTGCTTAAACACGACCGGCTCCGCGACACCACCACCGCCCGTTTCTTCGGCCGACACGCGCGGGTGGGCGAGTTTGTTTTCGAACCTACAGCGCCGGACGCAGCCGAGGACGAGGGGGTGCTGATGGGGTTCGTCCATGACACCGCATCCGACCGCAGCGAACTGGCGATGCTGGACGCGGAAACGCTGGAGACCGTCGCCTCGATCAAACTGCCCCATCGGGTCCCGGCCGGATTCCACGGCAACTGGATCCCAGGCGGTCGGTGAGATCCCACGACAACCAATCCCTCAATCCCGTAAGGAAACAATATGTTCGACACTCTGGCACTACTTCTGATTTCGAGCGTGATCTTCCGCGCGCTCGGTGCCTTCGGCGTATCACGCTTCACCGACTGGCGAACGGCACTCGCCCACGGCCTCGCCTTCATGATGGCCGTCACGGGCATCGCCCACTTCATGCCGGACACCATCGACATCATGCCCAGCCACGACGACCTGGTCACCTTGGTGCCCGGTTACGTCCCGGCCCCGGACTTCATGGTGTATGCAACCGGGGTCCTCGAACTACTCGGCAGCGTGGGACTGATCGTAGGTGCCACACGGGCCATCGCCGGAGTCAGTCTTATTGGGCTGTACATCGCGATGTTCCCGGCCAACCTGCACTCTGCGCTCAACGACGTCATGCTCAACGGCGACCCCGCTGTCCCGCTGTGGTTCCGAATTCCCGAACAGATCGTCTTCATCGCCGCGGCAATGACTGCGATCACGAGCAGACCTTACCGCTGGGCACGCAACTCGGCGTGGTTCCGTATCTCAGGGGACTCCAGCGGTCGATCCATATGCCGACGTGAGCCTCGTACACCATGATTCCCGCCGCTAAATCGGCTCGGAGCCCGGCATCGTCACGATCAAATTCGCGAATCGTGGTCACCCGCTGGTTGATGGTCGTGGCGCCCGCCGGCGGGCCTGTTTTGACCGGGCTCCGGTACGAGGGCTAGCGTCTAGTGCATGAACACCGCAGCTCTTGTTGCGGTAAGGCAAAACGTGACCTGTTCCCTGATGGCGCACCCTCACGAAGCCCTGGCACCCACACTGCCAGGGCTTTCATCGTTTCGAGAACTCTGCTGTCCATCGTCTATCGCCCGTTGGCCTGGATGATGACCGCGGTGGTGGTGAATCCCATGGCGATGTTGACGATGAGGGCGTAGTCGCCGGGGGTGAGGGGGATGTTGTGGTGTATGTGAGCGAGGTTGGCGAGGAGGTCTCCGGCGCCGAGGTGGCCGGTGTCGGCGGTGAGTTGCAGGGGCCGGGGTAGGCCGGTGGGGAGGGCGGGGTAGAAGACGCGGCGGAGCAGAGTGCGGCCGAGCCGGGTGAAGGCGACGGCGCGGATGCGGGGATCGCCGGGGGCGAGTCCGGCTTGATCGAGGGCCTGGGTGACGGCGGTGGTGATGCAGGCGCGCATCGCGGGGATTGCCTCGGGACGCAAGGTTTTTCCGTGTGGCCGTTGGTGGATGGGATTGCCGGGGGCGAAGTCGGCGAAGAATTGCAGCTCGGCGTCCGGGCGCCCGGATGAGGCGACCGCGGCGATGGTGAGGGGGCGGCGGGTGGTGTCGAGGACAGCGGCGGTGGCTCCGTCTCCGAGGAGGATGCCGCGGGCCGCGCGGTCGATCCATCGGGTGTGCGGGTCGTCGTCGAAGATGTCGGCGGTGGCGACGAGGGCGGTGCGATAGCGGCCGGTTCGGAGAAGGGCGGTGGCGGTTTCGACGGCGGCGCCGCCGCCGTTGGACATCTGCTGGACGCCGAGCGCGGTGGCGTGGTGCGCGCCGAGCAGGCGGGCGAGCCGGGCGTGGGGCATCGGTACCTGGTCGCCTTGATGGTGAATCCATGCGTAGACGACCAGGTCGATGTCCTCCGGCGGGTGTCCGCTCTGCCGCAGTGCCGCTTCGGCCGCGGGCACGGCCAGGTCCTCGACCGGGTTGCCCCGTGCGACGGGTACCTGTTCGTAGCCTTCGAAGTCGCATGTGGCAGCGTCGGTTTCGGGGATTCCCACGCTCCGGGCGGTCTGGTGGGTGGCGGGTAGGTGGGTGGCGGTGGCTGCGATGCCGAGGGTGGGCACGGTCACTGCTTGCCCGCCACCGTGGTGGTGATGAGATCGACGAGGTCGCCGACGGTGGTAACGGTGAAGACGGTGTCGTCGTCGAGGCTGATGTCGTAATGGTCCTCGATGCGGGTGATCAGGCGCATGAGTTTGACCGAGTCGATCGAGGACAGTTCGGAGATGCTGTCGCCGGGGCGGACCTCGCTGTCGAGTTCGGTGCGGAACGCGGCGAGGACCGTGTCGGCGATCTGGTCGGTGGTCGGGGCATCGTTGCGGGTCACGGCAGTCTCCTCATTTCGGTGATGAACGACATGAGATCGTCGACGTCGGGGTCCCCGGGGGAATCGATGAGGTCGCGGACGAGATGGCCGACCGGCTCGTAGGCATCGGTGACGTCGAACCGGACACTCTTGGGCGCGCAGAGCGACCATTTCCAGTAGTCGGTCAGCGACGCGGTCAATGGCATTTTGAAGTTCTCGAGGACGTGCTTGAGATGCGGGATGGTGCGCGTGCCGTGCCGGCGCACATAGGCGGCAACGAGATGGCGATACAGGGAGAAATGCCGGGCTTCGTCGCGGCCGAGCCGCTGCAGCAGATCACGCAGCACCGGTTCGCGCGCGACCGCATGGAAACGCTGGTAGAACAGGTGCGTCGCCTTCTCCTGCACCATCGTGTAGACGAAAGCCTCGAGGGGATTGTCGGGCAGTTCCTGGAATTGCTTGCGCCCCTCGACGGCCAGTTCGCGCAGCAGGTCCTCCTCGTCGGCGAGGCCGGATGCGGTCTGGTAACGGGTGAGCGCCGAGGCATGGCGCTCCTCGTCGTAGGCCCACGCGACCAGGAACCGGAAGTATTCCCGGTTGCCGCAGAACTGTTCGAGGTCGATGTCCTCGCCGGTGACGGGGAAGTTGTCCAGCAACGAGGTCACGTATCCGGGGATGTGATCCTCGATGAATGTGGTGAAACGGATGACGAACTCGTCGGACTTGGTGAGTGCCTCGGGTTGTATTGCGTCCCACCGCACGTCGGCCAGGCTCCAGCCGCGGTCGGCTCCTCGCTGCACCGCCGGCTCGACAGCGGCCCGAATGTCCATGAACGGCAGACCTTGCAGCGGTTCGCCTGTGCCGGAGCGGGGTTCGTGACGGTCTGTCGCGGTATCGGGTAGCGATGTCATGGTTCGGCTCCGATCTCGGATGTGCGGACGGTGACGGGCACGCGGGCGAGGCCGTGGCACAGCACGGTGTCCGACCACGGCAGCCGATCGGCCGGTTCGGCCACACTCAGCCGCGGGGCGTGCCGGGCGAGTGCGACGAGCACGGTCTGGATCTCCAGGCGGGCCAGTTCAGCGCCTGCACAGTGGTGGCGTCCATGCCCGAACGCGAGGTGCGGGGGTCCTTCCCGGCCGGGTATCAGCCGGTGTGGGTCGGGATAGACCTCCGGGTCGTGGTCGGCGGTGTCGACGGCGGCCAGCACGATGTCGCCGACGTCGAGGCGGGCGCCGAGCAGGGTCATCGGGTGCGGTGCGAATCGCCATGTCGCCAGCGGCGCAGAGGATTGCAGCCGCAGCAGTTCCTCGGTCACGTCGCAGGCTGCGGTGGGGTCCGCGGCGACGGTTGCGGCGAGGCCGGGGTCCTCGAGCACGGTGACCGCGGTGCGGGCGAGCACCGACACGGTGTTGATCGTGTTCGCGGTGATGAACTGCCGGACAACTCCGAGTGCGTCGCGCAGGCCGATCGTCCCGTTCTGCCAGGCGGCAGCCGCCGCCCCGGCGAGGTCGTCGGTGTCGGCGCCGGTCCGGTCGGCTCGCCGGCGCAGCAGGTCGGTCAGCAGGGTTTGCAGGTCGGCGGAGGCGCGCATGTAGTCGGGGTCGCGAGGGTGGACTGCGCCCAGCAGTGTTCGGCTGCCCGTCAGCACTGTCCGATCCGCCGTAGCGGGAATGCCGAGTACGCGGCAGATGGTCGTGTTGGCGAGGGGTTCGAACAGCTCGCCGACCAGTTCGCCGCCGCCGTGCTCGATGATCGCAGCCAGCAGGTCGTCGGTGGTGGTCTCGATATGCGGGCGCCAGTGCTGCACTGCGCGACGGGAGAGGAAGGGCTTGCTGATGCGCCGCAGTCGCGTGTGGTCGGCGGCGTCGGAACTGATGAGATGCCTTCCGCCGAGCGAGTATCCGTCCTCCGGATAGCGGCGGCCGCGGAACGGATGCACACCGGGCGGCAGCCGGAGCGGGTCCTTCACCAGTTCGTCGTTGTCCAGCACCTGCCGGACATTGTGGTATCCGGTGACGACCCACGCCGGGAGGTCGTCGAACATGATCGCTCGATCGATGGGGCCGGGCAGGCTCGCGAGTACGGCGTGGATATCGCGGGAACATCCGTGCGGGATGGTCGCGACCGGTGCGTGATCGGTACTTGGTGCGGCATCGGCGGTTTCAGGTTTCATGTCTTCGTACCTCGCAATGGGGGTCGGCGGATCGACGGTGCGCGGCGAGCCGTTCGGCGGCAGCCAGCCGCTGCCATTTGCCGCTGGTCGAACGGGTCAGAAAATGCGGCGGGACCGGGTGCACGGCGATGCGCGCCGTGCCGATCCCGGCCGCGACGTGATCGCGAATCCTGTTGATCAGCAGGGGATGCTGGTTCTCGGGCAGCTCGGTCTCGGCGATGAGGCCGATCCGCTCACCGTCGCCGACGGCGTTGTCCGCGAAGGCCACGACATGCCCGTGATAGACACCCGGCACCCGGCTGGCCAGCTGTTCGGCATCGGTCGGAAAGTAGTTGCAGCCGTGCACGATCACCATCTCCTTGGTCCGGCCGCCCACGTACAGGTCACCGTCCAGCCGGAACCCGAGATCTCCGGTGCGCAACCAGCCGTCGTCGAACAGCTCGGCCGTGGCGTCGCCGTTGCGGTAATACCCCGTCGTGACCGCCGGGCCGCGCAACTGGATCTCCCCGAGCCGCCCCGCGGGGCATTCGGACCCCTCGGCGACGATGCGGACCTGCATCCCGGACACCGGCCGACCCACGCAGACCAGACCGACCGCGGAGCGGTCCGACCGATCTACCACGTGGACAACGCCTTTCGTGCCGAGCCGTTCGCGGTCGACCCAGCTGGTCCGTGGCACGGACCCCGGCGGGGGGAACGAGATCGCCAGGGTCGACTCGGCCATCCCGTACACCGGATACATCACCGACGGCGCCACCCCCGCCGGCGCGAACGCCTTCGCGAAGTTCTCGACGGTGACCGGCGATATCGGCTCGCCGCCGTTGAACGCCAGCCGCCAGCTCGACAGGTCGAGCTCGCGTCCGGCCGCGGCGCCGATCAGCAGGTCGTAGCTGAAGTTCGGGCCGGTGCTGAGTGTCCCCCCGGTCTCGGCGATCAAGCGCAGGAAGTTCTCCGGGTGGCGGATGAACTCGCGCGGCGCCGTCGCGTAGGTGGTGCCGCCGTTGAGCACGCTGGTCAGCATGCCGAACAGGCCCAGGTCGTGATAGGGCGGTGTCCACTGCACCCAGACGTCCGCGGGAGTCATCTCCGCGGACGCCGCGATCGCGGCCAGCCCCGCCAGTACGTTGCGGTGAGTCAGCATTACTCCGCGGGGTGCCATGGTGCTGCCGGAGGTGTATTGCACCACCGCCAGATCGCCGTCGCCGACCCGGGGTAACCCGCCCGCCCCGGGGCGATTCACCGACGCGGGGGCCACCTGCAGACCGGGACGCAGCCCAGCCAGCTCGCCCGCCACCGCCGCGTAGCGGTCGGCGCAGACGACCGCTCGCATATCGCACGCTTGCACCAACGGCAGCAGCCGCCGTGCGTTCGCCCGCGCGTCTGCGGTTCCTACCGGCAGCACCGTCGCCACGGCGCCCGCTCGGATACTGCCCAGCAGCGCCACCAGCAGTTCGGCCCCGATCGGCAGCAACAGCCCGACGACCTCGCCGGGCCGGATACCTTCGCCGATCAGGCCGTGTGCGAACCGGGTCGAGGCCGACTCCAGATCGGCCGACGTCAGGGTCTGCCGCAGGTGGGGGAAGGTCGTTTCGGCGTGCGGGTGGTCGCGGGCGATCCACGACACAGCCTCGGGCACCGTCGACGCTCCCCACGCGTCCGAACCGTACATGCACCAAGATATACCCGAACGGAAGCAATGAATAAACCGGTGCGGCAACATAATTCGCGGCAACATTGCGAAATATCCGACATTACAAACTATTTGGTTCACTCTGTCGAGAAGACAGCCGAATCCTGTTATGCCCCAGCAAGTTTAGAATCCCATACGAGTACATTCACTCGTAAAGGCGGGTTGCGGCGCCGCCGGGGTCGGTGAATCCGTCCTGGTTGTCAACGTAATCGGTTGCGGTGAAACATGTTTCGATGTCACGTCACGGGCGGCAGGGAACGTGCCGGAGCGTGGCCGTGACGCGTTTGCAGGCCCGTTGCAGTACGCAACCCGCCCTACGCGTGGGGTTCTCTGCCAGCGGCGTACTCCTGAACATGGTGTTCGGCGGGGCGATGGGCACATCGCTCGGTCAGACGTCGATACCCCACCGCAGTCGACGCTCCGGGTCCAGTGCCCGGCGCATGATCTGCACCTGCGCGCGATTGTGCGCGAAGCAACGATCCACGGTGTCGCCGGGTTGGACGTGGTTGAGGTAGCCGCCCGCGGAATGGGGGCCCAGGGCACGGTTCGCGGAACCGATCCAGCGATGAGCTTCGGCAGGCGGATCGGGGGTCCTGACGATCCACTCCACGGCCGCGGCGTGGGAGCGCCAAGGAAATGCGGTGGCCCCCGGTGCCGTATCCCGGATGGCCCCGTCGATCGGCTCGATCGACACGAGGCCGGACGCACCGACGCGGGATCGGTCCGTGATCGCGTCGACGATGACGTCGGCAACGGCGGGCGACAGGTGCTCGACGACGTCGGCCCCGGCGACCCTGGTCATACCCGGAGTGGGTTTGTCCCGGCCGATATCCTGCATCGCGTCCAAGTGCGACAGGGTGCGCTCATCCTGGGCCGTGGGGGTGGTCGCCGCCGCGGCGATCAGTTCCGCGGCGGTCCTGGCTCCGGCGCCGGCCGGGCAGACGATCAGCACCTCGCACCGTATGCCGTCCGCCGCGACGATATCGACCCTGGCGTAGACGGCACGGTCGGCGGCGGGCATCCACTGCGCCCAGCCGGTGAGCACGCGCGCCGCCCTGTCCCCCGGGAAGGTAAGCCGTACAACATCTTTCGATGTCGCAGGTATGGCCCGGTAGGTCAGTGAGGTGACAATCCCCGTGGCACCGCCCGCGCCCCGCAGCATCCAGAACACCTCCGGCGCCTCGGTTGCCGATGCCCGCATCGGGTCTCCGTTCGGCAGCACGAGATCCGCCGCGACCAGTCGGTCGCAGGTCATTCCGTAGCGGCGTGCGTCGACGCCGAGGCCGCCGCCGAGGGTGAGGCCGACCAGTCCGAGGCTGTGGCAGGTGCCGGTCGGTAGCGCCAGGCCCGACCGTGACAGCTCGCTCTGCGCCGCGAAGGTCGTGATCCCCGCGCCGACGGTCACCCGGTCGGCGTCGACGGTGACGCCGTCGAGCGCACGGACATCGACGACGAGCGCGCCGGTGGTCGCGGAGGCGCCGACGAACGAGTGCCCGCCGGAACGGGCCGCGATCGGAAGTCCGTGGTCGCGCGCGAAGGTGACGGCCACCCGCACATCCTCCGGCACGGCTACTCGGACCACGCCGACCGGAGCATTTCCGTCGAAACGCGAATCGAAGAGCTTCTTCGCCGACCCGTAGTCCGGCTCGCCCGACAGTACGAGCGCCCCCTGCAACCGCCGTCGCAGCCCGTCCCATGCCTTCGGGTCGACAGTCGCCGCGGCAATCCCGGACGAGATCACCCCCGCGCTCCCAGCCACCACCAAACCGCCCGCGCCGTGGAGCAACGAACGCCGCGACATCGACAAAACCATCACGCTCCCTATCGGAATGACACACGGACAGTGCAGATTCGATGCGGCGACACGCCTGGATGAACAGGTCTACTACCGCCACTCGCGAAGAAGATAGCTGAACGACATCGGGCAACATAAACCCACCACATCCTGGCCGTATGACCAGGCACAGTGAATTCACGTGCCGCCGTTGCCCTTCGATTGCCGGATGATCGGCGCAGCCGGACTGGCAACCACGATCGCGCTCGGACGAACTGCCGACGCCCATCCCGCGTCGGATACGGGTGCGGCGGGCACGAATAGGAACCAGCTCCGCACCCGTGTCGCGGGCCGGGTGCTCGTTCCGGGCGACAACGATTACGGACCGGCGAAACAGATCTCCAATACTCGATTCGACCCCCGGCCGCGACGTCTCGCCCCGATCTGTTCTGGGCTCTGCGCGGCGCGGGTGCCTATGTCGGCATAGTCACCTCGCTGACCTACCGCACTGTGCCCGCCATCTCGAAAGACGTTGCAGTCCTGTCGTTTCCGGGATCGACGCAACGGTCTGCTGTCTGGTCTACTGCACCGACCCCGACGACCATCGCCTGTCGGTGCTGGCCTCGGAAGTTCATCGGGTACTGCGCCCCGGCAGTACATTCTCGCCGACCTCAACCCGGACGCTACCGGTGTACAGTTCTCGACCCTGCGGTACGGCGAGCCGCTCACCGGCGCTGGCTTTCCGCTCCCCGCCATCGACCTTCCCGCCCTCTCGCAACCAGCGCATCGCGCCGATTCCCGTATCGCGCCTTATATGGTCCTCACTACGCACGCAGCAATACGGCAACGGTCTCGGAATTGACCGTCAGCGGACCACGACCCGCGTGCGCCCGATGTTCCGGGCACGGACGTATGGCGTGTTGCTGATGTCGTCTGGTTGCGAGGCGGATTCGTGTCTCGAGGGGAACGGGTTCGCCCGCGGAGATATCGATGCGCTGCTGGCCGTGACTGTCGAGAGACGTGCGCGGGTGTGGTGTGGGCGATTTTCACCATTCGGTCCGCCCGAGGCCCTGTGTTAGTGTTTTTGCGCTCTCGTGGCAGTGGGAGGTGCTGCGCCTCCATGGTTTTCGCGTGTACGCACGCCCGAAGCAACCAGATGACGATGTCCGCGCTCACCTGCGTCGCATCCCAGGATATTCGGACGCGGGCAGTCGTACCCTCGAGCACCACTCCGGCCGGGCCTGGTTTCGAAAACCGCTGGCCCGGAATGCAATTGCTCGACAACCGAGGAAGACGGCAGTTCATCCGTCGATACAGCGCCCAAGGGAGTCGTATGGTCATACCGGTTTCGCTGTCGGGGTCCTTGTGGGTCGCCTTCGAGCTGGCGACCCGATTCGTCGTGGGCGGATTCCTGATCGCCCGGGGCGTGGGAATGCTGACCTCGACCTCCGCCTGGCGGCAGGTATGGTTCGCCGCGCACCAATTGCTGCCCGCGCCGCTGGTTCGACCGGTCGCGCGACTGCTGCCGGTCGCCGAAATGCTGGCGGGAATCTCGTTGCTGCTCGGTGTGTTCGGCGCCGCTTCGGCGATGGCGGCGGCTATCGTATTGGCGTCGACCACCGTGGCGGCCGGTGTAGCGCTACGGCGCGGGCTCGTTCTGTCCGGTGGAAGTTTGTGCCGGCTGCAGCCGCTACTTTCCCCATATGCGTTGCTGCGCAACATCTTCTTGATCGTCGCGCTCGGGACAGTCGTGGCACACGGCAGCTTCACCCTGGCACTGAGCGCCGTGGACCCGTGGACGCAGGCACTCACGCTGACAGTCGCGATGGGGGCGGCAGGTGCAGCGATCTCGATGACACGCCGTGCACAGCGGCAGCGGCTTCTCGCCGACGTCGCAAGCACTCGATGAAAGGAGAATTCAATGGTTTCGCGTCGCAATCTCTTCCGCTACACCGGCGTGGCCGCTGCGGCGGCGGCCGCCACCGTGGTTTTCCCGGAACTCGCCAGCGCCGAGACATTGCAGCGCCAGCAGGGTTACCGGATGGGAAGCCGAAAACGACAGGGATACGGGACGTACGGGTACGGCTACGGGAACGATGTCGCATACGGCCGTATCTACGGCGACGGCGACGTTGCGTACGGTCGCATCTACGACGACGGCAACAGTGTCGGCGGCAGCATCCATGGGCACCACTGAAACCTTGCCTGACGTCCTCGAATCCAGTCGTGCCGACAGACAAGCGCAGGAAACCCCACGGCGGCCGGTGTCGCGGCACCGGCCGCCCGGCGGGGCGCGCATTACTTTCGTCGGTGACTTCACAGGAAATGACGGCCGGACCAACGAATACTTGGCACGCGGTATGCATCATGCCGGGGCCCGGCTCAGTGTGGCGCCACTGACGCCGGATCTGGACGGCCGTTCCAGCGAGCTCCGTCGCCTGGTCGCGGAATCGTCGGCCACCGTGGACGGTCCGGTGTTGTATTCCGGAGCGCTCGGCCGGCCGGAGTTCCGCTGCCTGCCGGGGACGGATCTGTTCGCATACACCACCTGCGAGAGTTCACGCATCCCCTCGCGGTGGGCCGCGCACCTCGATCGGACCCGGGCCGTGATCACGCCGACGCGGTTCGCGGCGAACGTCTTCCGTACCAGCGGAGTCACCGCACCGATCTATGTCGTGCCCGACGGCGTCGACCCCGAGACCTACCGCTACCAGGAACGGTTCGGCAACAAGGGGCTCACCACCCTGATGTTGCGGCCCACGGAACCGCATACCAATACCGACCAGGGCATCGCCGCATGGCAGGCAGCGTTTCGCGACGACCCGGACGCCCGGCTCATCATCAAGGCATGGCAGGGCTGGCCGAGCTGTCATCTGGCGGCCGATCCACGAATTCACGTCGACACACTGAAGGGCCCCTACCGACGCGCCGCCCGGTGGTATGCCGAGGCCGACGTGTTGCTGGCACCGGACAACGAGAATTCGGGCACGATGCTGCTCGAGGCGATGGCGTCGGGTCTGCCCGTCATCGCCCTGGATTCCGAAGGACAATCCGATATCTGCCGCGAGGCAGGCGAATTGGTCCTGCCGATCGAGCCGGTGACCTGGCGCCCGTTCCTGGATCCCGAGGACGGTGAGTGCCACGGCGTCACCGGGGTCCCCGGATCCCGTGACATCGCGACGGCACTGCGGTGGGTGGCCGACCACCGGGGCGAGGCGGCCGAACTCGGCCGGAAGGCGTCGACATGGGTCCGCGAGCATCGAGATATCCGGGACTGCGGCGCCGACGTGCTCGCCGTCATCGCCGAACACACCCGCACGCGGCGGGCGGTGCACCACGCACGGTCCTCGGCACCGGCTCGACCGCTCCGCCCGACTGCGGCCGCCGCGCCCCCGGCGGCCCCGGCCCTGACGACGACCGTGCGCGACGGCCGTCCACCACTGTGGAGTTTCCAGCCCGATCAGCGGGCGTCGCTCGGCGTGGTGACGCTGTGGGATCCCAATATCGACGCGTGGGCACGGCAGCATGCGGAAGACAAGCGTGCCTATTGCGAGCGGCACGGATTCGCCTTCTACGGCTATACCGATGTATTCACCACCGACCGGGCGCCGCACTGGTCGAAGATCCCCGCGGTGCAGCAGCACCTGGCCGACCACGACTGGGTGTTCTGGACCGACGCCGACGCCGCGATCACGAATTTCGATTTCGATCTGCGGGACTTCTGCGACGACGAGTACGACCTGGTCGTCACCCACGACGAACTCGGTCTCAACTCCGGCAGCATGCTCATCCGCAATACCGAGGCCGCCCGGCACTTCCTGCGCCGAGCGTGGATTCAAGACGTTTCCGACCTGTTCTACGAACAGGCGGCGATGGCCCGGGCGATCGCGCTGCTACCGCAGCTGCGGGTCAAGGTGCTGGAGAAGCGTTCGATGAACAGCTTCTGGAACGAGCACCGGCGCGGCGACTTCATCATGCACGCGGCGGGCCAGCCGACGGCGGCCAAAATCCCTCTGCTGGAAGCCTTTCGGGCTCATGCGTGCGGTCGTCCGAGCAGCACGGCGCGGTGATGGCACATCTGGGGTCGCGTCCGGCCGGTGTGCTGATTCTGGCCTCGCTGGTTGCCGCCACCGTGGCGCTCGCCGCCCCCGTTCGCGCCGATCGGCCGCAGGAGCGCGACGTGATCGCGCAGATGTTCGGATGGAACTGGCGATCGATCGCGCGAGAATGCCAGGAGACGCTGGGCCCGCTCGGGTACGGGGCGGTGCAGACGTCTCCCCCGCAGGAACATCCGGTGGTGCCGGAGCTGGGTTTTCCTTGGTGGCAGAGCTACTCCGCGGTGTCCTACTCGCTGGACAGCCGCTGGGGCACCCGGGACGAGTATGCGAGCATGGTGCGCAGCTGTCACGACGCCGGGGTGCAGGTCTATGCCGACGCGGTCGTCAACAACATGTCCGGCAAGGAAGGCTGCGGGACCGGCAGCGCGGGCACGCGATACTGCCACTTCTCGTATCCGACGGTCCCCTACGACATCGACGACTTCCATCACTGCGGCCCGCCCGACGATGCGAACCTGGACTATGGGAACCGCTTTCAGGTCCACAACTGCCAGTTCTTCGGAATGGCGGATCTGGCGACCGAGGACGACGCGGTTCGCGACAAGATCGCAAACTATCTCGACGACCTGCTCTCACTGGGCGTCGACGGGTTCCGTATCGATTCGGCGAAATACGTGCCCCCCGAGGATCTTTCGGCGATCCAGCGACGACTCGACAGACCCGCATACGTCTACCAGGAGGTCCCCGGTGGGCCGGGAGCCGTACAGCCGGACGAATACCTGAACACCGGCGACGTCATGGATCTGCACTACGCCGCGAGCCTGAGTTCGATCTTCCGGCACGGAAAGCTGGCGCAGCTGGGGGACTTCGGATCGGCGCTCCCCTCGGGCCGGTCCGTGGTGTTCGCGGCCAATCACGACACCGAGCGCACCGGCGCCACGCTCACCGCCGCCGACGGTGACAGCTACGTCCTGGCCAACGCCTTCATGCTGGCCTGGCCGTACGGCAGGCCGAAGGTATTGAGCGGCTACGCATTTGCCGCTTATGACCAGCCGCCGCCGTCCGATCCTCGCGGACACGCACTCGACGCGGTCTGCGGCGTCGGGCAGTGGCGGTGCGAACACTCGCGGCCGGGTATCGCGGGCATGATCGGCTTCCGGGGGCAGGTGGGCGACTCGCCGGTGGTCCGCTGGTCCGACAACGGCGCGAACCTCATTTCCTTCGGGCGCGGCAGCTCGGGCCACGTAATCCTCAACGGCGAGGCCACCCGCGCACCCGGCGGCGTTTATCGCACATCACTGCCCCCGGGCCGCTACTGCGATGTCATGCACGGCTTGCTGCGCTCCGGTTCCTGCACCGGCCCCACCTACGAAATCGACAGTGCGGGCGAGTTGCACGCCGACATCGCTCCTCACTCCGGGATCGCCCTGCACACGGGCGCGACCGTCTGATATCGGTACGTTCCATACGAATGCGGCGGGTACAAACCGCAAGGGCTTGTACCCGCCGCGCAACCGTGTCGGCTACCGACTCTGCCGACCGCCTCGCCCCTCGTCCTGGTATTGCCCCCGCGGATAATCCTTGCCGTTGCCGATGCTGTTGTCCCCGTTGGTGTATCCGCTGTCGTCGGAGTAACCGGCCCGGTCCGGCCGCAGTCCCTGTTGTGGCTGTCGGCTGTAGTCTTCCAGGCCCCTGTTGCCGCCGAACGCATTGGCGACCTGGTCGGCTACCTGAGCGATCAACCGGGCCGTGCCCGCGATCTTCTCCGCGTCGATGTCACCGAACACTTCGGTGATCGGGTCGGAGGACCGAGCGTCGGCGAGTCCGGACACCGAACGGCCCGGGGCCGAAGCGGAATCCGCCTGGGCGGGAGCCGCCGTACAGAGCGTGGCCGACACCGCGGCCAGCCCCAGCATGGCGGTGATCATGGATTTCTCGAAATGCATACCTGTCCTCCAGTAGTGATCGGATTCGGTCTGAAACGGGCCCTGGATCACGGGAAACATGTAGCGCGGCCTACAGCAATCTGATCAGCATCGCCTGAACCGCCGCTCGGAGATATTCGGTGGTCGCACTGTCCAGCAGAAGCGTCCGGCGGCCGCCGTAGAGCAGGCCCGCACCCTCCGACAGGATGAGCAACCAGGTGAGACCGCGGCCGGTTCGAGCCCGCTCCTCGAGGACCACCGACGGGTCGCGCGGCACCACCGGTTGCGGTGCCGGGCCGGAGGTTTCGTCCGGCGGCTCGATCGACGGCGCGGGTATCGCGACCGGCGGAGGGAGGGCGGCCTCGGTCCGGTCGTCGACCGGTGGGTGCGGCCGGGGCATCGCGTCGTGCGGCTGCGGCGGCGCGGGTGCCGGTCGGACGCGGGCCAGAGCGGCGAACCAGTCGGCGACGAACCGCGCCGGGGTGTGCCCGGCGGCGGACATGACCGCGACGGCGTAGGCGCCGTGCTGGATGACGGTGTCGCGATACTTCGCCCAGTTGTCGACGGACACCAATTCGGCATTATCACTGACCAGACGACCGATCGCATCGAAGACCTGCGTGATGATCTCCCGGGTCTTCGGCGCGGGCGAGCGGGTCGGGGCGGTGGCGAATACCTTGCGGGCCACCAGCGCCAGGCCACCGAGGGGGTTGTCGGCCGCGGTGGCGGCGATCTCGCACAGGTCCTCGGGGGTGAGGACCGCGCCCAGGATGCCGGTCAGGGTGTTGACGGCGATGGTGGCGATCTTGAGCAGCGACGGTTGCCCGTCGCGGTCCTCGAGGAGTGCGCGCGGATCGGACTCCTCGGCGAGCCGTTGGCTCAACGACTTTCCCGACAGCATCAGCGTGCCCGGGGTGTATCCGTGCAGGTCGTGCTGCACGACTCCGGCGGCGGTTTCGTTGACCGTTCTGGTCACGGCCTCCGCGATCGAGGAGAGCGCGGCCAGCGGGTCGTCGGCCGGTAGCTGGGACTGCCCGGCGATGTTGACCAGCATGTGCAGGATCGGTGCCGTGGTCGGGGCGTCACAGGCGAGATCGCCGGGGACGCACAGCGACGCGACACGACCGGTGAGGGAACCGAAATCGTCGGCGAGGTCGCGGACCGGCCCGATACCGCCGCCCGAAACGGTCGCCGGAGCTCCGATCAGGTCGGCGAGGCCGTCGGCGATCGTCCCCGGTGGCGGGTCCGGCGTGTGCTGCCCCGGAGCGCCGGGGAACAGCGGCGCACCGGGGATGCGGGTGGGATCGCCCAGCAGAGCGACGGCCGCGACCCGGTCGGCGGGTATCGACGACCGCCCACTGCCGATGTCACGGGCGAAAAGCGAAACGATATGGGCGCCTTGCGAATACCCCGTCATCGCCAATCGGGTGCCGGGGCAGCGATCGGCAACGGACTCGGCCATCGTCCGCAGCCGCTCGAGACCGCCGAGGACCGACTGCATGTAGGAGACGTTCCCGCCCGGAACGGCGCCGCCGAAGCCCGCGTCGTAGGGAACGTAGGCCCGTTCGATCCGATTCGGCTCGGCGGCGAGCATCGGGGCGAAGACGTTGGCGAGCATGCCGCTGTCGGTGGTGGGAGACGCGTCCGGCGACGACTGTCCCGTGCCCTGCACGCCGAGGGCGTACAGGGCCGGGCAGCGGCCGGGATGCGCGGCGGCTCCGGGTTCGGCGTGCACCGGTGCGGCACACACGCCCGAGATGGCCACCCCGCCTCCCGCGATGAGAATTCCGATCAGCCGAACGGCTGCTCCATGAAACAGGATTCGACGCAATGTCCCCGCCTTCATGCGATGCTGAGTTCCGGTCGCCTCTGTCATCGGCCCGCTGGTGCGTGCGGGCGAGGGACGCTATAGCTCGGCGAGCAGGGCGTTGGTTCCGTCCAGGGCTTCATCGATGGACGGTCGAATCTGGTCCGGCGGGAGTTCGAAGCCGTACCTCCCGGTGTCGCGCAATTCGACGGTGAGAGCAGGAATTCCCTTGGTGCCGTACAACCAATCCGGAAGACCGCCGCCCACCGGATACAGGACCTCGGGCGCCGATCCGCTCCGGAAGCGCGTGCCGTGCGATCTGCTCATCGCATCCGCCACCAGGTCGGCGACCGCCGCGAGTTGCTCCCGATCAGGTGCGGGAACGGAGCTTCGGCCCTCCGGATAGGCGACAACCTGATGGAAGGAGTGAAAGTCGATGGCCGCACCGATATTCCGGGGCCCGATGAAACCGCGGAGGGCACGGGTTTCCGGTTCCGAGAATGCCGACGGACCGGCGTAGTTCTCGTCGCAGGGGTCGTCGCTGGCTCCGGCCTCGCTCCAGTTGTAATCGAAGTTGCGATTCAGGTCGACCCCCCGGCACGGGCCCGAACGATTCGGGCCACTGCGATTCTTGCGCCACATCCGGTGATCGGGATCGGTCGGGTCGTCCGGGGTGAACGTGTACTCGTAGCCGTCCGGATTCACCAGCGGCACAATGTCGATCGGGTGGGTATCGATCAAGCGCTTGATAGCGGGGTCGGTCGAATATCCGTCGGCGTACCGGTTCGCCAGCCCCATGCACACCGCCACCGAGATCCATTCCCTGGCGTGCTGGCCGCAGGTGATCAGCAGCCGCGGCGCGCCACCACCGAGTTCCCCGATCGTGAGTGCGGGAATGTCGCGCCCCTGCACGCTGCGGCCGATCGATCCGAGATGCATCAGGCCAGGATTCCGGGCGACGACGGTCGCCAGCCGGGCGACGGTCTCGGCGTAGGGGTGATAGGCGTCATCGTACGAATCGGCAGCGGCCGCGCCGACTCCCGCGGTCGAACTCAAAGCCGCACAGGTCGATACGGTGACCACGCAGCGGGTGAAGCGGCCAACGAATTTGGGCATCGAATCCACTTTCCAGCCGTCCCGGACAAGGAGTTGCGCAGAATGACAACGGCGGCGGGTACAGCTTCCGGACAAGGACCGCTGTACCCGCCGCGACATCCCGGGCCGGTTTACCCGGAGCTGTTCCTGGAGTTCTGGATATCCTTGGAGTAGGAGGCCCCGGGTTCCTCCTCCACCGGATCGTCCTCGTCCTGAATCTGTTTCGCGTCCGACTGAGACCTACAAATGTAGGTGGAGCGTGCGGCGTCCTGCGCGTAGCAGTGAACGTCCTTGTACTGCTGGTTACTGTCATCGACATAGCTCTGGTTCCCGGATCGCGACTGCCCGCCGCCGATACCACAGGCATCTCGGGACCGCGAGGCGTCCCGGGAACCGTTGACGCCGCAGACGTCTCGGCTGTTCTGGGTGTCGCGGTAATAGACGTCCCCGTCGTCGTCCGGACGCTGGAAGCGGGTGGTCGCGCCGCCGCTGCCGCTGTCACCGGATCCACCGAGAAGCGACTCGAGGAGGCCGGTGTCTTCGGCGCCGTCGACGACCTGAGCCAGATACTGCCCTTGCTGCTTCGACTCGCCCTTCGAGGACGATGCCGAATTCTGCTGCACGGAAGTCAGGCCGACTGCACCTGCGCGCACGCCTTCGGCGCTCGCTGTACCTGCCATCGCAATAGCGGCCGACAGCGCGGCGATGCCGACGCCGACGGCGAGAAGTGATCGTGAGATTTGCACTTTTCCTCCGGATCGGTGGGCCGTGAACGTTTCGTCGCGCCGAATCAGAGCAGCACGCCGACCAGGTCGGGAACAACGTTCAGTACGTCGACGAGCAGGCCGACGACGCCGTTGACGAGAGTGGAGACGAGACCCATGATGAATTCCTTTCGGTGGTTTGTTGTGCAGTCGATTGACCAATTCACTCAGGGCTGCGTCGCGACGTTTCCGAGAAGCGAAGCGAGGCAGGCGCCTTCATCAGTGAGTCGGCGGCCGCGGTCCGTCCGACGTCGACGCAGAGCGTGACACATCCAGAACAAAACGAGCGTCATTTGAGTATTCGAAGCAACGCGTGTCACCGGATTGGGTTTGCGGCAACATAATTCGACCGTGCCAGCGAACGTGTCACAGTAGAAGCTCTGAGACAGCAACGAAATTGGGCCGTGACCTTATGATTTGTGTTGCACCCCTTGGATTGCTACGGTCGCCAGCTAGTATTTCGCGCTCGCTCGAGCGATAAGAACCCCTCTGCGGATCACAACAGGAGCAACCAATGTTGAGTGGTGTCTTCGGCGTGGTACACGGCCTGCTGGCGGTAGTGGAGAACCTCCTCCAGGTTCTCACCTTCGGCCTTCTCGGCTGACACGGCGCAGCGGCTACCTGCCGGATTTGCGAACCAATAGCCTTTACCTCGCGATGAAACTCGTCGGTTTCGCTCCGGATATCAATTCTCCTCGTAGACGACGTGGTAGCGGCGGGTGTAACGGTTGAGGGCGGCGGGGTCGAATCGGCCGCCCGCGCTGACCTCGGCGCGGTGCTCGATGATGGCCTCCACGACGCATTCCCAACCGCCGGGCGAGGAGATCTGGAGGACACGGGGTGGCGGAGTCGAGCCGGGGCGCAGCGCATGCGGAACACCGTGCGGCAGCAGGACGAACCGGCCCGGTGCGGCGGTGTGGATCCGGTCGTCGAACTCCACCTCGAGCACGCCGTCGAGAACGTAGATGCATTCGTCGGCGACGTGGTGGGTGTGGCGCGGAACCGGCTGGGCGAGAGTGACTTCCAGCGCCGAGAACAAGCCGTCGGTATCGCCGGTGCGCGCCTTCACGCTGAACGCGGGCGGCACGGGAATCCGGCCGGGCCGCGCCTGGCCCTTACCGAGCAGGTAGAAGCGGTCCCGGTCGCCCCATTCGCCCGGGTCGCCGACGCCGAGGTGGTACCGCATGCCGTGCGGCTTGCCGAGCTCGTTCGCCTTGTCCCAGTTGCGATCTCCGGTCCAGTCGCCGCTCTGTCGCGCTTCGGCGACATCCTCGAGGTAGCGCTCCCAGCCGCCGGGAGCCGACAGCTGTAGCGCGTGGACCGTCGAACCCTCGCCGCCGAGATTGCGCATCGCGTGGGTGATGCCCCGCGGTACCAGGAAACACGTTCCGGCCGTGGCCTCGTGGGTCACGCCGCCGTAGTCCAGGCCGAGCACACCGTCGATGACGTAGACGAACTCGTCGAACGTGTCGTGCACGTGGGGCGGGATGTTGCCGTCGCCGCGGTTCTCCATCAGCGTGAACCGGCCCTGCGTGTCGTCGACGCCCGCCTTGACGCTCGTCCACGGCGGCAGCGGGACTCGGGTAGGGCGGGAAGCACCCGCATCCAGCAGGAAGAAGCGATCTTTGGACATTGCGCACCCTTTCATATCCGGATTCGGATTCCGGTTCCGAAAGTGTGGCACCGTCTTGCCTGGGCTGTCAACGGGATCCGAGCCCGCCGGAAGTGGCCGTGATCACGCATCGGGCTCGAGGTACCGTGCACCATCGGAATCCGATTCCGATCAGCAAGGACCCCATGACGACTCCGCCGCGCCGCCTTCGCGCCGATGCCGGGCGCAACCGCGCCCGCGTGCTGGATGCCGCCGTCGGGCTGTTCGCCGACCGCGGGGACGAGGTCCAGATGGCCGAGGTTGCCCGCGCGGCGGGCGTGGGCGTCGGCACGGTCTACCGCCACTTCCCCACCCGCCAGGCGCTCATCGAGGCGGTCGCCGAACGCCGCTTCCTCGAGATTCTCGAGTTCGCGCGCACCAAATGCGCCGAGGCCGCCACCGGCCGCGAGGCCGTGCGATACCTGCTGCTGCAGGTCGGCCGGGTGCACGAGGAGGGGCGCACGCTGTCGAACTTGATCGAGTCGGCCCTCGGCGACACCGCACCCCGCGGCCGAATCAAGAACGATCTCCGGGACCTGGGGACCGGGCTCGTCGATCAGGGCAAGGCCGACGGATCCCTGCGATCCGATGTCACCTTCGATGACCTGTACATGGTCGTCGGCGCCCTCGCCACCGTCGCACGCGCGAACCTGGGCGACTGGCACCGATTCGTCGACATCGTTCTCGCCGGGCTGGGCCCCGAGAATGACCGGGCGGGATCATCGGACCGCTAAGGCGACATACGCGGCCCAGGCGACGTACCCGGCGTTGACGACGACTCCCGCGACCGTCGCCGACAGGCTCGTTCGGTCCGCGGTCCGCCGGGGCGCGGCGCGTAGCCGCAGTACCCAGACCAGCAGGTAGACAGACAGCAATGCGGTGACCGGCCATCCGGCGGCGGCGCGTGTGGCCGGTAGCGCGACCGTGCCCCCGAGTACCATCTCGAGGATCCCCGACCCGGCCACCAGCAGGTCGGGTCGCGGTAGGCGATCCGGGACCAGCGAGCGGAAATACGCGGGGAACACGAAATGGGAGATACCGGCCGCGATGAGGAACAGGCCGAGGACGACGGCGGCGATAGTGTGCATAGCGTGAGCATTCCGCCCGCGGCCCGATGGGCGCTTGAACGAAACGATCGCCGGATCGTCTTCGCGGGCAACAGATCAGCCGCCCTGTTCGCCGACACCGGCACCGCGACGGTCAGCAGGCACTGCCACCCGGCATGGAAGATCGTCCTGCCCCTGCACGACAACCCCGCCGAGATCTACGGCACTGCGGGCGGATCCGACCCGCCCGCCGCGTTGATCCCACCGCGGTGGCCACACCGCAGCCGTGTCGAAAACGGTTACGTCGCACTGTTTCTCGACGCGCACCAGCTGCCGCCGTCCCGCACTCCGATAGCTCTGTCACTGCCTCACAAACGACGACTCCTCGCCGCACTGGCCATCGGTGACGACCTCCGCGCCGCCCCGACCTCGCCGCCGTCTGCGACGAACTCACGCGCACGCACCGCCGCGACACCGACCCGGACCCGCGCGTCGCCCTGGCACTCGACCGGCTCACCGAGGAGGGAACGCTGACCGAGCTCGCGGGCAGGGTCCGCCTGTCCGCCCCGCAGCTGCGCCGCCTCGTGCGCGCCGAGATCGGCGTCCCGCTGGCAAGCCTGCGCCGGTGGCACCGTTTGCGACACGCCGTCATGGCGCTGCCCGGCGGTTCGGTGGCCGCCGCGGCCGCCGACGCCGGATTCGCCGATCAAGCGCACCTGGCCAGAACCGCACGCACCATGCTCGGCCGTTCACCCACCTCCCTCCTGAAGTAGGCGAGGTGCGTACGGTCGAGCCGTGAGCTTCTCGGTGCGGCCCGCTGCCTCGTTCGCCGATGTCGCGGTGATCCTCGGGCCCAAGAATCCGCAGTCCTCGGTGTGCTGGTGCCTGAGTCACCGGCTCGATGCGAAGACCAACAAATCGCTGATCGGGTCGCAGCGCGGGGAGTACGTCAGGGCACTGACCGAATGCGACGTCGCACCGGGGGTGCTGGCCTACGACGGCGACGAGGTCGTCGGATGGGCGGCGGTCGCACCGCGGGCGGATCTGCCGTTCGCGCGGTCGCACAAGATTCCGCACGTCGATGACTTGCCGGTCTGGTCGGTGTGGTGCTTCCGGGTTCGGGCGGGTCACCGCGGGCGCGGCATCGCCCACGCGCTGCTCGACGGTGCGGTCGGCTTCGCCCGGCGGCACGGGGCACCGGCCGTCGAGGGCTATCCGGTCGACAACAAGGGCGAGAAGGTGGACCTGACGATGGCGTATGTCGGGACTCGCGCGCTGTTCGAGGCGGCGGGATTCGTCCTGGCGAGCCACACCGACGCGGTGTCGGGCGGATTTCCGCGGGTCGTCATGCGCCGCGACCTGTCCTGAGCGGATCACAGGAATATACATGCACACACATTAATTGCATGTACAAGAACCATCCGTGAGAAAGGGAGTCAGTGATGACCGGACAGCGCATCGAGAAGATCGCCACCACACCCGATTGGTATGCGCCGTACAAGATTTCGCAGGCGATCAAGGCGAACGGCCTCATCCACGTCTCGGGTCAGGCGGGCATCGACGAACAGGGACGGACCGTCTCCGACGAGTTCCTGACGCAGGGGCGGCAGGCGTTCGCCAACATCCGGCGGGTCCTGGCCGAGGCCGGGGCCGACCTCGGGGACGTGGTGAAGGTCGGCATCTTCGTCACCGATATGGCCGCCAACCTCGACAAGGTCATCCAGCTGCGCGGGGAGTTCCTCACCGAGCCCTACCCCGCGGACACCTTGCTCGAGGTGTCCTCCCTCGCCCAGCCCGACTGGCAGATCGAAGTGGAAGTCACCGCCCTGGCGCGCTGAGTTCGCAAGCGAGTGCAGCCCGCTCGGCACCCGATGCTGGCTAAGGTGGGCTCATGGAACCCGCGAAGGTCGTGGTCATCGGCGGTGGTTTCGCCGGGGTCGAGTGCGCTCGCTACCTGGAGCGGCACCTGCGTCCGGAGGAGGCGTTCGTCCAGCTGGTCACGCCCGATGCCGGGCTGCTCTACCTGCCCCTGCTGCCGCAGGTCGCCTCGGGGGTGCTCAATCCGCGGTCGATATCGGTGTCGCTGCGGCGGGTGCTGCGCCGCACCGAGGTGGTGCCCGGCATGGCCGTCGGCGTGGATCCGAAGACCCGGCAGGTCGTGGTGCGCCGGTCGGCGGGCACCGAATGCGCCCTGGACTACGACCATCTGGTGCTGGCCCCGGGCAGCATCACCCGCGTGGCCGACGTGCCGGGCCTGCACGACCACGGGTTCGGCATGAAGACCCTCGCCGAGGCCATGTACCTGCGCGACCACGTCCTGCAGCAGCTGGACGTGGCGGCCATGCGCGGCGAGGAGGACCTGGATCAGGAGCGGCTGAATTTCGTCACCATCGGCGCGGGATACGCGGGCACCGAGACCACCGCGGTGCTCAACAAGGTCACCCGGGCGGCCGCGCGCCGCTTCTTCCCCGAGGCCGAATCCCGCATGGTGCGCTGGCATCTGGTCACCCGGGGCGACCGGATCATGCCCGAGCTCGGCGAACGACTGGGCGAGCGGGCCAAACAGAATCTCGCCGAGCGCGGCATCGAATTGATCTGCGGCGCTTCGGCGAAGGAGGTCACCGCGCACGGGGTCACGCTCACCGACGGCCGGTTCATTCCGTCGCGCACGGTGCTGTGGACCGCCGGGGTCGCACCCAGCCCGCTGGCGGGCCACCTGGGCGCCGCCACCGAGAAGGGGCGCATCGTCGCCGACGCCGATCTCACCGTGCCCGGGCTCACCGGCGTGTGGTCCTGCGGCGACGCGACCGCGGTGCCCGACCTGACCGCCGACGACGGCGCCGTGTGCGCGCCCACCGCCCAGCACGCGATGCGGCAGGGCCGCCATCTCGGCAAGAACCTGGTGGCGGAGCTGCGTGGCGGGCGGCGGACACCGTATCGGCACACCGATCTGGGCATGGTCGTGGATCTGGGCGGCAAGGATGCCGTGGCGCGTCCGCTGAAGATCCCGTTGCGCGGTGTCCCGGCGCAATTCGTGACCCGCGGCTACCACCTGATGGCGCTGCGGACGCTCGTCGCGCGCGCCCGCGTCGCCTTCGACTGGGCCGTCCACGGGGTCACCGGCGACGACTTCCTGCGCATCGGCTACGGCGACCACGACACGCACACCATCGGCGGCTTCGAACAGACCGACTGCTACCTGCCCGCCGAGGAGGTCCCCACGGCCCTGAAAGCACTCTGCGCCACGGACTGAAGGGCCACGGCCGGTGGCACCACGCGCCGCGCGGGCGGCCCGACTCCGATATCGGCGTCGAATTCCTCGAGGTCGCGGCGGTCAAGGAGTATCCGGGTGGCTATCTGCTGCTGCGCACCCGCCGCCAGTACTCCGGTCTGCATCCCGACCATGCCCTCGGCTCCTGCGCCGACCGCAATCACGTTGTCCGGCGGGACTTCTCCGGACCGGTGCCGCTCTCGCCGACAGCCGAGCGCTCGTCCAGCCTGCCCTGAATCCAGTCCCGGATTCGGTCCGACATCTCCAGGACGGTTTCCGCGTCGTCGGCGGCGTCGGGGCCCAGGTGGGCGGTCGGGATGGGTTCGCCGAATTCGATGGTGAGGCGGGAGCGCCGCGGGATCAGGCCCAGCGGGCCGAGCCAGGGGAAGGTGGGGGTGATCGGAAAATAGGGCAGGCCGAGGAGTTTCGCGAGCGGCCGGGCCTGCGACAGCATCGGGTACAGCTCCTCGGCGCCGAAGACAGCGGCCGGAATCAGCGGGGCACCGGAGCGCAGCGCCGCCTTGACGAATCCGCCACGGCCGAACCGCTGCAGCCGATAGCGCTGCGCGTACAGCTTGCCCAGGCCCTTGTACCCCTCCGGGCACACCACCACGACCTCGTCGGCCTCCAGCAGCCGGGAGGCGTCGTCGTGACAGGCCGGGACACAGCCCAACCGGTGCAGCAGGTCGCCGATGTAGGGAACGGCGGCGACCAGGTCGCCGCCGAGGACACGCGCGGGCCTGCGGGCGGGATGGAGGAATGCGAGCGCGTAGCCGAGACCGACCATGTCCAGCGGGAACGTCCCCGAGTGGTTCGCCACGATCATGGCGCGGCCCGCGCCCGGGACCCGGTCCATGCCGACCGTCTCCAGACGGAGATAGTCCCTGAACAACGGTGCGAGAAAGGGCTTTTCGCACGAGCGCAGGAATTCGCGATCCAGCCCGTATTCGTCGATGTCGTGGTCTCTGCGAAGCTGTCCGGCGAGCGTTCCCGCCATCCGGCCGACCCGCGCCACCACCCCGTCGGCGCCGGACAGTCCGACGAGTCTCGCCGCGGCATCCACCGTGCGACCGGCCTGCGCCACCACCGCGTCCGCGCCGGGCAACCCGGCCAGTTCGGCGGCGGTGTCCGCCATCCGGGCGGTCTGCTCCAGCGCCTCGGTCGCGCTCGGCAGCCCCAGGCGCACCGCCACCGTGTCGACGGCGCGGCGGGGGGCAATGCCTCCGCCGAGGAGGTCGAGCAGGACCGCCGCGACGGGCTCGGAGGCGGGCGGATTGGCGCGAATATGGTCGTCCACCGCCGCCGGGGTCCCGTAGGACGGGGTGAAGCCCAGCACCCGGCGCGCCCGCGAGAGGTCCAGGCAGCGCCCGAAGCGCAGCAGCGCGACCTCCTCGGCCCGCACATCGTCCACACCCACCAATTCGGCGGCACGGGGCAGCAGACCGTGCGGGACGGCCAACGGCAGCCGACCTTGGCGCAGCGCAACCTGTTTCATCGTCACGATGCCCGGCCCGGCGATATTGAAGATCCCGTCCGCCGACGTGGTGGACGCACGCACGACGGCCTCGGCCGCATCATCGATATGCAACACCTGCAGGCGCGCATCGTATCCGGCGGGCTTCAGGGGGACGGCGGCCGCCAGCAGGCGAGCCAGCGCGCCGTCGGCGCCCGGGCCCACCACGGGCGCCAATCGGAGGACGGCGATCTCGAGGTCGGACCGCGATCGTCCGGCTCGCTGTGCCAGCGCCTCGATCTCGGCCACGTCGGCGCTGTTGCCGGATTTCCTTGCCACCGGGTGGTTTTCGTCGAGAAACGACGGCGACAGCGGTCCGCAGGGATAGACACCGGCATCGGAGACCACGACGATCTTGCGCACCGAGCGGGAGTCCCGGCAGGCGGACATCAACCGCATCGCCGCCAAAACCGCACCGACACTGCGCCTTTCGGAGCCTATCGCGGGCGGCACCATGACGACGGCACCGACGTCGAACTCGCAGAGCAGGCGTGACCAGGACGGGTGCGATGTCTCCCCGGGGACGGCCTCGAGCCGATCGTGGCCGGTACCCCACCGCCGATCCCGCCGCGTGGCCGCACCCGGCCCGCCGGTGTCGGTGTGCCGCACACGCACCAACCGGCACAGATCCGACGACGACGCCAGCCGCTCGGCCACGGCCTCGGCCACCGGACCGCTGCCGACCAGCAGGACCGACAGCTCCCCCGCCACACCCTCGACCGGCTCCGCACGCGACGGAAACCGCACCGAATCCGCTTGCACCCCACCGGTAATGGCGCAATCCTGCCGTGGCGTCATGACATTCCCCGCGAGGCGCCCCCGAACCCCCGGGCCGCCGCCTCGACCTCCGCGGCCGCGCTGGCGCAACGCTCGGCCTGGACGAACAACGCCGACCGGACGTCGTGGAATCGATCGTCGACGAGATCGACCCCGTCCGCGCATTCGCGCAATCGCAGTGCGTGGTCTCGCAACCGGGCCGCGGAGGCGGCGGCCAGCTCACCGTAGCGCTGCGGGCGATTCCCCCGCATCACCAGATCCGCCACCGATCCGGTGTCGAACATCAGCACCGCGCTGTCGCGCGGCAACGAGCCGCGGGCGATGAACTCCATGCGGATCCGATCGGCATCCAGCCGGTCCGGAAGGCGATCCGCGGACAGCCGGGGCGCGACGAGGGCGGGTTTGCTCGACGCCGTGATCGCCGCGAGGAATGCGGTCAGCGTTTCCGAAACCAGTTCCTCGGCAGGGCAATCCGGCGTTCCGCCGCACACGCGCGCCGCCGGGAAGGTGGTCGCGCGGCACCGGTCCTCGCGGTCCGGGGCGTACCGGTCCGGCTCGGCGAATGCCCGGCCGTCTCTCATCAGCCACGCGATCGGAACGAGAATCGAATCGCCGCAACCGAATTCGAAGCCGCGCCACCGGAAGGGCGCGCCCGCGACGTACACCATATGCGTCCACTCCGGCCACAGCCGCCCCGATTCGGCGACGGCCGCGGCCGGGGAGCCGCCCGCCGCCGCCCACAGGGCCAGCGCCCGGGCGCCCCGGTCCAGCGATCTGGTCAGCGTCAGCAGCATGTGCGCCGCCACCCGGACCGTCGCGGCGGTGTCGAGGCCGGAACCGGCGACGGCGGCCACCGCGCCCTCCTCGGGTGTCTCCAGGTACGGTTCGATCCGCTGGTTCAGCGTCCACTCGGCCTGCCCCAGCGCCGTGATCGGCGCCTGGTAGCGGGCCCGGATGTCCCTGTGCAGCAACGCATCGCCACCCGCCCGGTCGCCGAGAACGATGCGGCGGCACAGCCGATCCCACCCGGCCGACACCACGGGCCAGGGCAGCCGGTCGTCGAACCGCCGCTGCCGCAGTAGCCGCTCGGCCTCGGCCGCCGCCAGCGCCCGCACGTGGTCGCGCGCGGGCGTCCAGTCCCAGGGCTGCGGCGGGCAGGAATGGCGGACCTGGCGCCGGCCGTCGGCCGACACGGCCACCCGCAGCGAGCCGGGCTCGGCGCCCAGCACCGCGCGGGCCAGCTCGTCGGCGCTGTCGATCGTGCACGGCATCACGATCGGCCCTGCGGGGGTGGGGATGCGCACCGGCAGCCCGGCATGGGCGGCTTCGACCCGCTCGAGGAATGCGCGGGCGAGCCGCGAGGTACCGGGCGCCAGCGCGGCCAGCGGCCCCAGCGGCAGGCGAGGCCCGGCGGTCAGGGCATGGAACGCCGCGGTCTCCGGTGGCGACGCGGGCGGCGGCGACCCCGGCACCTCGGCGGCGTCCGGATCGACAACGTGCAGGCGGCGGGAGTCCAAGTCCCCCAGCGGATTCGGCATCGCAGTGTCCTTCGCGGAGCGGATGGGCGTTGCTTCTCGGAACCGGACGGGAGCTACCGGCGAGACCTATTTGTCGCGTACCGCGTACGTCCAGTCCGCCATGACATCGCCGTCGTAGGTCGATATCAGGGCGTTGGCCTGCTCGCGGATCTCGGGAACTATGCTGCGCAGCGTCGCCGCGTAGGTCTGCGGCGCGTGACTGAGCGGAAAGTCGTACGTCTCGTCGCGCCAGGTGAATTCGGACCAGCTGCCGGGCACCTCCACCGGGCACGCCGGGCCGCGGCCGTCCAGGCAGGGGATCACATCGTATTCGTTGACCAGGCTGATCACCTTCGTCGCCGGATCGGCGGTGCGCTTGTTGTCGATCGGCGAACCGACCGTCACCACGTGGGTCAGCCGGTACATCGAGGCCAGTTCCGGATCGCACGCCAGATTGACGGCGGTGATCCCGCCGAGGCTGTGCCCGATGAGCATGACCTCCGAGCCCTCCGGGACCGCGGCGTCGGCCAGCAGCTTGCCCACGGAGCGGGTGTAGGTGGTGTCGGTGTGCACCAGATTGTCGAAACAGCCCACGACATCCTGCGGGGTGGCGTTGGACAGCCGCGCGAACGAGGTACCGGGCAGCAACACGACGTGGCGGACGACGTTGTCGCGGCACCGGATTCGCCGCAGCTGCACCAATCCGTGATTTCCCATGGCGGCGATATTGCTGACGTAGTCGACAATGTCGTTGCCCTGATTACGCTGCATCGCCACCCGCAGAATTCGATCGGGTTCCACCCGGTAGGCCCGGCCCTCGCCCCGGTTCACCATGGCGAGCACCTTCACCGGCAATCCGACCACCGGATCCGCGCGGGGCGTACCGCCCATCAGAACCACCCAGGCGACGTCATCGTTCCACGGGTTGGTGTCCAGCAAACCGCCCATGGCGAACAGCTCGATCGATACCGGCGCCAGCACGGTCAGCGCGCGGGTAACGCCGAGCCTGCCGATCATGGAGCGGAGCGCGAGCACCGTCCCCACCGGATTGGCGGCCGTGATCGAGGAGATCAGATTCTGTACGTCCGGGGCGCCGAGATCGGGATTCTGCGCCGTGGCGGCCCGCAGCCGAATCCGGAACGACTCGACCGCCAGACCGACGCTCAGCGGCCGCCGCCGACCCAGCACCTCCACCGCCCGCAGGGCCCCGCCGAGCACCCCGCCGCACGGCGAATAGCCCAGGTTACCGACGGTCAGGGCCTTCATCGTGCCGATCGCCGCGTGGCCCGCGGCGATCGGGTCGGCAAGCGACGCGGGCGACCACAGGCTCGCCAGCCCGGCGGAGATCGTCGCCGACGCGCGCCGCGCCTCGACCGCCGCCTCGGCGAGGGCCACCGATGCCACCATGAGCGGATCGGGTGCCGCCGGTGGATCGCACTGCTCGGTGATATCGCGAATCGGGCCCGCGTCGGCCGTCGCGGTGCCGCGCTGCTTCGAAGCTGTCGTCATTTCTGCTCCTCTCGGCGATACGAGTGGGGCGAGGCGAGATCATCGAAGGCAATGTAGCTATGCCGTGGCTACCTTAACCGAAAGATTCCGATCAGAAGAGATTTCTGCTCGCTATTCGATTTAATCCGAGGGATATTCACGAAAGTATTCCCGTCCCGGCGTGTGAACGGTTTCCGGCCGACGCGGCATCGCGGTGCGCGGTGCGCCCGTTCGAGGAGCCCGTCGCTTGCTGACGGCTCGAAGACCGACGACTCCCCCTGGTCCGCGATGCCGTATCGTCCGCGGCCCGCTCGGCACGGCGCCGATCGCCGCGGCTACCATCCACGGTCTTCACCCCCGTGCTCGATGCGCCGCCCTGCCCTCGCGCGCTCGACCTGCCCGGCGCCCGGCCGTTGCCGCGCGCCTTACGACCGGGTGCGCCCGGCCTCCCTTCGCGCTGGGCGGGCTGTTTCCGCGGCTCGGATTTCGGTGCGGCGGCGGGGGTTCGGGGCGTGACGAGCGGCGCCACGGTACCCACCAGCGCCGTCACCGCGGCCGAGTTCGCGGTGACCCGCTCGGGCGTGACGTTCAGACCGGCCTTGCGCAGCAGCGCCGCCACATCCTTGCGCTGATCGGGCAGCACGACGGTGACCACGTCCCCGGCGCTGCCCGCGCGGGCCGTGCGGCCCGAACGGTGCAGGTATGCCTTGTGCTCGGCGGGCGGGTCGACATGGACGACCAGTTCCACGTCGTCGACGTGCACGCCGCGCGCGGCGATATCGGTGGCGACGAGCACCCGGGCGGTGCCGTCGGCGAAGGCGGCCAGATTGCGGTCGCGCGCCGCCTGCGACAGGTTGCCGTGCAGGTCGATCGCCGGAATCCCCGCCGTGGTCAGCTGTTTGGCGAGTCGGCGCGCGTGATGTTTGGTGCGCATGAACAGGATTCGGCGGCCGGTGCCGGACGCCAGGGTGTGCACGAGTTCGCGCTTGGCCTCGGCCTGCCCGATCTCGAACACGTGGTGGGTCATTGCCGGAACGGGAGAGGTCGCCTCATCGACGCTGTGCGACAGCGGATTCCGCAGGAAGCGCTGCACGAGCTTGTTGACCCCGTTGTCCAGGGTGGCGGAGAACAGCAGCCGCTGCCCGCCCGCGGGCGTCGCGGCGAGGATCCGGGTGACGCCGGGCAGGAAGCCGAGATCGGCCATGTGGTCCGCCTCGTCGAGCACGGTGATCCGCACCGCGTCCAGCGCGACGAGGCCCTGCTGCATCAGGTCCTCCAGGCGTCCGGGGCAGGCGACCACGATGTCGGCACCCGCCTTCAGCGCCCGCACCTGGCGGTTCTGCGGGACACCGCCGAAGATCGTCGTCACGTGCAGCGACGCGGCGGCCGCCAGGGGTTCGAGGGCGGCGGCGATCTGCGTGGCGAGTTCCCGTGTGGGAGCGAGGATCAGGCCGACCGGACGACCCGGGCGGCTGCGCGGACCGTCGGCGAGGCGGTCGACCATGGGGATGGCGAAGGCCAGCGTCTTGCCGCTGCCGGTCTTGCCGCGGGCCAGCACATCGCGGCCCGCGAGGGTGTCGGGCAGGGTGGCGGCCTGGATGGGGAACGGCGCGGTGATGCCGTTCGCGGTGAGGGTGTCGGCCAGCCGCTTGCGCACGCCGAGGGCGGCGAAGGACGTGGCAGGGCTCGATGAACGAGTCGTCATGAGAGGTCAGGGTGCCTTTCGAGCATCAGGGTTGAACCGCAGCGGCGTGCGGGGGGCTCTCGCCCGCAGGGTGGTGACCGCTGGGTGGCCGACGCGAGACGAAGACATCCACGACGGAGCAGAGTAAGCAAGATCGCTACTCACCGTCCACCACTGTAACCCAGCGGTGGCCGCTGCTCGTCGTCGCCCGCACGTGATCTCGGACTCCGCGGCAGATCCGGCCCGGGCACTCGGCGGACCTCCGGGGTGAATTCCGGCCGCCCCCGGGCCTTTTCGCCCCCGCGAAGCCACCCGCGACCTGGCGACATAGGTGGTGTGCATCACAGTTTGACCCGGTCTCCGGCGCTCGAGTAATCTCGCGCCGGTGGCTACGAAGGACAGCGCCAAGGCCAGGCGCCACTACGGCGGTCGCACCGCCGAGGAGCGAGCCGGGCAACGGCGGGCGCGTTTGCTGCAGGCAGCGCTGGAACTGTACGGAACCCAGGGATTCACAGCCACGAGTATCGAGCAATTATGTTCCGCGGCAAGCATTTCCACGCGTAGCTTCTACGAGGAGATGGGCAGTCGGGAGAACCTGCTGATCGCCCTCGCCGACCACATCACCGGGCAGGCGGCCGCCGCCGCCCTGGCCAGCCTCGGCGAGAGCGCCGAACTCCCGACCGCCGAGCGAATCGCCCGCGGCTTCCGCGCCTACCTGGCGGTGACCTGCCGGACGCCGCAGTCCGCGCGGGTCTGCTACATCGAGGTGGTCGGGGTCAGCACCGTCGTCGAACAGTGGCGCGAGGGATGGCGCGCGCGCATGGGCGCGCTGCTGCAGCGCGAGGCCGAGCGGGCGGTGCTGCGCGGCGCCGCCCGGCCGCGCGACTACAGCCTGTTCGCCATCGCGGTCATCGGGGCGGTGAACTCGCTCGCGCAGGAACTCGCCCGCGGCGACGGGGACGCGGAGCGCGCGCTCACCCTCGACGACATCTGCGGTGAGATCACCACATTCGTCCGCGGCGGCATCGCCTGACCTGCGGCGCCCACGGGGTCTCGGATGCCAAGATGCCTGCATGCCCAATCCCACCCCGCCCCCGGACCTGCCGACGCTGCTGCTGGCGGCCGCCGCGGACGTCACCGACGCCCTGCGGGCCGGGGTCGCGGCGGCCGGATTCGCCGATGTGCGGCCTGCCCACGGGTTCGCCTTCGCGCGCATGGCGGCCGGGGGCGCCACGGTCGGCGAGATCGCCGCGCATCTCGGTGTCACCAAGCAGGCCGCGAGCCAGTTGGTGGAAGATCTGGTGCTGCGGGGCTACGCGCAACGGAATCCGCATCCGCACGACGCCCGCGCCCGATTGATCACCCTGACCGATCGCGGCCGGGCCGCCGCCCGCGCCACCGAGGCCGCGGCGGCCGAGTTCACCGCGCGCTGGGTGGCCGGGCTCGGCGAGCAGCGGGCGTCCGGCCTGCGCGAGGCCCTCGCCGGGATGGTGACGCCCCGGCGGGGCGCGGCCCGCGCCGCGGTGAGCCGCTAGGCTCGACGCCACCCCCAGCGCGATACCGAGTTCCCCATGACCGATTACGCACATACCGATCACGCCTCCAAGGGCCGCGCCGAGAAGGCCCGCCGCCTGGCCGCCTACGTCTGGCAGCGCGGTATCACCGGCGGTGAACTGCTGGCGCTGCCCGCGGCCGCGCGGCGCAAACTCGCCCGCGCCGCGGACACCAACCCGCCGAGCACCGACGAGACCTGGGCACTGGTCGCGCGGCTGCTCGACGAGAAGGACACCTGGGCCGCCCGGCACCCGAATCACCCTGCGGCCCAACGCGATCACCTCGACGAGAAGATCCTGTGGGTGAAGCCACCGGTCAAACCGTGGACCGGGGACTCTTGACAGCAAGAAATGAATAGGGGTTCACTTCTTGGTGTGGCCCCCGACTACGAGCACCATTCCGGCACCCGCCCGGCGGCGTGGCGCGAGGACGCGACCGCCGGCGACGATTCGCCCTTCGCGGGACGTCCCGAGCCGGACGCCGATATCGCCTATCGCACACTGACCTACGAGGTGACCGGGCGAATCGCGCGGATCACCTTCGACCGCCCCGAGCGCGGCAACGCGATCACCGCGGACACGCCGATCGAGCTGGCGCATGCCGTCGAGCGCGCGGATCTGGACCCGCGGGTGCACGTCATGGTGGTGTCCGGGCGCGGCAAGGGCTTCTGCGGCGGCTACGATCTGTCGATCTTCGCCGAGGGCGGCTTCGGTCCCGCCGCATCGGCACAGCCCACCGAGGGCACCGTGCTCGACCCGGCGGTCCAGGCCGCCAACCACAACCCCTGGGGCACTTGGGATCCCATGGTCGACTACCAGATGATGAGCCGGTTCAACCGCGGCTTCTCCAGCCTGCTGCACGCGAACAAGCCGACGGTGGCGAAACTGCACGGCTTCGCCATCGCCGGTGGCACCGATATCGCGCTGTTCGCCGACCAGATCATCTGCGCCGACGACACCAAGATCGGCTACCCGCCCACGCGGGTGTGGGGCATTCCGGCCGCGGGCATGTGGGCGCACCGGCTCGGCGATCAGCGCGCCAAGCGGCTGCTGTTCACCGGCGACTGCCTGACCGGCAAGCAGGCGGAGCAGTGGGGCCTCGCCGTCGAATCCTGCCCCGCCGAGGAGCTCGACGAGCGCACCGAGCAACTGCTGCACCGCATTTCGCAGGTGCCGATCAACCAGCTGATCATGGCGAAGCTGGCGCTCAACAGTTCGCTGCTGGCGCAGGGCGTGGCGAATTCGGGCATGGTCAGCACCGTGTTCGACGGCGTCTCCCGCCACACCCGCGAGGGCTACGCCTTCCAATTGCGCTCCGCCACCACCGGTTTCCGCGAGGCCGTCCGCGAACGAGACGAACCCTTCGGCGACTGGAAACGAGCACAGTTCGAGAAGGGTTCGGAGACAACGGAATAGGCCCCTCGCATTTCCGGAGGGTCAGCCGAGGTCGATATCCGTGGTGCGCTCAGCCGCAGCCACCACCCGGTCCGCCAGGGACCGCACGGCTTTGGCTTCGTCTTCGGTCATGTCATCGATGAACAAGCGCCGCACCAGCTCCACGTGATGGGGCGCGGCCTGTTCCAGCGCCCGGCGACCCGCACCCGTCAACCGCACCAGGATCCCCCGCGCATCGTCGGCCGCCGGGGTGCGCGAGACCAGGCCCCGCTTGTCCATGCGCGCCAGGTGCTTCGACAACCGGCTCTTGTCCCAGCAGATCTCCGCGGCCAGTTCCTTGGCCCGCAGGCGGCCGCCGGGCGCCGCCGACAGCGCCACCAGGATCTCGTAGTCGGACATCGACAGCCCGTCGCGGGCGAGCCCGGCCGCCATCGCCGCATCCAGCCGCTGCCGCATCCGGATGTAGGCCGACCACGTCCGCTGCTCCTGTTCGCCGAGCCACCGCACCATGGGAATGATCCTAGCCGCGATTTGGTTGACATGGACACCAACCCGTTCGAGGAGGTCCCGATGCCCGCCGTCACCGTCGACAACATCCTGGTGCTGCCGCGGCTGCCGCGTCCCGACGCCGCCGCGCGGCAGCGGCCGGTCCGCTCCGTCACCACCGCCCACCCCCAGCTCGAAGGCGCGGGGTTCGAAGTGCGCCGCCCGTTTCCCAGCGTGGACCTGCGCTCCGCCGATCCGTTCATCCTGCTCGACCAGATGGGCCCGGTGGCCTACGAGCCGTACGAGGCCAAGGGCGCACCGTGGCATCCGCACCGCGGCTTCGAGACCGTCACCTACATGCTCGACGGCACCATGGTCCACCACGACTCCAACGACGGCGGCGGCGTCATCGCCGAGGGCGACACGCAGTGGATGACGGCCGGATCCGGCATCCTGCACGACGAACTCCCCGCCGAGGAGCTGGTGATCTCCGGCGGGCTGTTCCACGGCATCCAGCTGTGGGTGAACCTGCCGCGCGCGCAGAAGATGGCGCCGCCGCGCTACCAGGATCTGCGGGCGAGCGAACTGACGCTGGTGAGTTCGCACGACGGCGGGGCGCTGCTGCGCCTCATCGCCGGGGATGTCGGCGGATTCGCCGGGCCGGGATCGACCTATACCCCGATCGCCTACGCCCACGCCTCGATCAGCCCCGGCGGCCGCCTGGAAACGCCGTGGCCGCAACGGTTCTCGGCCATGGCCTACGTGCTGTCGGGCAGCGGGACCGCCGGGGCGGAGGGCCGCCCGCTGGGCGAGGGGCAGCTCGCGGTGTTCGGTCCGGGCGACGCGATCACCGTGACCGCCGACGATCACCAGCACACACCCTCCGGTGATATGGAGGTGCTGCTGCTCGGCGGCGAGCCGATCCGCGAACCCGTCGTGCAGTACGGGCCGTTCGTGATGAACTCCCGGCACGAAATCATCGAGGCCATCGAGGATTTCGAGGCCGGGCGGATGGGCCGCATCCCGGCCGAGCACCTGTCCGGGAAGCGCCTGGGCGAATAGGGCGTCGTGCGCGGCTCTCGGCCGCCCGGTTGACAACCGGGCCGGGCATCAGAACAGTAGACTCGGCGCGTCCCGGCCCTGCCACCGCGGGGAGTGCGGCCGGACCGTCGTAGTCAACCCAGTAGACATCGAGGAATACATGAACGTTCGCAGGCTAATCGTGACCGCCGGCGCGGGCTTGATCACCCTCGCAGCCCCGATCACGCTGTCCGCACCGGCTCACGCAGATTACGTCCCCTCCGGCTCGGCCGGTACCGGCTCCTCGGGCATCGACGATGCCATCGGGGCCACCGGTTCGGCCGGTCTGGCCCAGACCGGTTCGGCGGGCGGCACGTTCAAGAACTGCGACGAGGCCCGGGCCGCGGGCCGTGCGCCGCTGTTCCGCGGCGAGCCCGGCTACTCCCCCCACCTGGACCCCGACGGCACCGGAATGGCCTGCCCGACCGTCTGACCGGTCCACGAACAGCGACACCCGGTGCGGCGCAACGCCACACCGGGTGTTCTGTATTCACGCTCAGCGGCGGAAGATCCTCAGCAGCACCAGTAGCAGGATCAGCACGCCGCCGCCGATCAGGCTGTATTTGACCTTGGGCTCGTTGACCTTCGCGACCACCGCGTTCTTGGTGTTGTCGGCGATCCGCTGCGGATCGGCCCGCACCGCGAGTTCGTCGAGTGTGTTCGCAAGCCGGTTGCGCGCGGCTTCGATCTCCCGCTCGATGTCCTCGGTACCCTTAGCCACGTTCATCTCCTGAAGTTCTGTCGTCGGTGGGCGTGCGTCGCTAGTGGTCGAGTCTATCCGCCGCCCGGTGGTCGTCGCCGATGTCGTCGCCGTCGATTACCGTGCTTGGAATGACCGAGAACCGACTCAGTCCCGGCGACACCGCGCCGGAGTTCACACTTCCCGATGCCGACGGCAAGGAGGTGTCCCTCGCCGACTACCGCGGCCGGAAGGTGATCGTGTACTTCTACCCGGCCGCCAGCACGCCGGGCTGCACCAAGCAGGCCTGCGACTTCCGCGACAATCTGGCCGAACTCAGCGGCGCCGGGCTCGAGGTCATCGGCATCTCCCCCGACAAGCCCGCGAAGCTGGCCAAGTTCCGCGACAACGAGAAGCTCACCTTCCCGCTGCTGTCGGACCCCGAGCGCGAGGTCCTCACCGCGTGGGGCGCCTACGGCGAGAAGATGATGTACGGCAAGAAGATCACCGGCGTGATCCGCTCCACCTTCCTGGTCGACGAGCAGGGCAGGATCGAGCTGGCCCAGTACAACGTGCGCGCGACCGGCCACGTGGCCAAGCTGCGCCGCGATCTGTCGGTCTAGCCTGTCAGGCGCGGGGCATCAGCTGCGCCGCCCACTGCACCATCATCCGCCAGTGATTGTCCCACCACGGGCCGAATTCGGCCGTGCCGACCGGCGGCGGCGCGGCCTCGCCCGGGAACAGCATCGACCCGTTCGGCGCGCCCACGGGCACGGTGGGGGCGGGGATCACCGACGACTGCGCGGCCGGGACCGGTTCCGCCTCGGAATGCGGTTCCAGCGGCCGCGCGGCCCCGGAATCGCCAGGGGCGGAATCGAACTGCCGCGCCCCGAGCCGCTCGGACTCCGGCTGCCCCCAGCGCACCGTCGCGGGATCGATGGTGACGATCTCGGTGGGCGCGTCGCCGGTCGCGGCATCCGGTTCCGCCGCGGCGGGCGTCTCGCCGGACCCCGCCTCCGTCTCGGCCACGAGGCCCGGCCGGTCCGCGGGATCCCCGATCGGGTACGTCCGCTGCGTCTCGGCGGAGCGCTGCGCATTGGTCAACGTCGTCGCGGAGTCCGTTCGCGACTTCCCGGCGACCTGATAGACACCGCCGACCACCAGCCCGCCCGCCAGTACGCTCGCCGCCGCGAAGACGGCCGTCGTGCCGCGGGTGCGCCGCGCCTGCTCACCCGGCGCGGCGTCCTGCGTCTCCGGCTGCACCACCAGGGCGGCGCCGATCGCCGCTCCGGCCGCCGCCACCTTGCACGGGACCACGGAGGCGCCGAATCCCGTTCCGAGCGCGGACGAGACCGCGGGATCACCGGCCGCGGAACCGATCAGCACGACCGCGTCCGGGCGGACCCCGGCGGCGTCGAACTGATCCCACGCGGCCGTGACCGCCGGGCGCATCGTCTCCTTCGAGATCGTGCCGCCCGCCGTGGTGAAGCCCGCCATCACGCGGTCGCGATCGGGGGAGATCAGCGAGAAGCCCTGATAGCCGGGCACCACGTCGCAGATCACCAGGTGATCGAATTCGGCCACCCAGGTCATCGCCCGGGCCAGTGCCAGATGCGCGGACTTGGCGGAGACCAGTGACGCCGTGCGCCACGGCCCGGACGCCAGCCCGGTGACGATCGCGCGGCGCTCGGCCGCATCGCGATAGGTCACCGCCGCCCCGGCGTCCTCGTAGTCCGCGCCGATCTCGGCGGCCAGGTCGTCCAGCGCGGTTTCCACCGCCCGCGCCAGATCCGGTTTGCCGTCGCCGCGAATCTGCTGCGTCCGATGATGCAGTATCCGCTCGGGCAGATTGTCCGCGTCGGCGAGGAGCGCCACCGCCTGGACGGCGCCGCGCTCGGTGGAAACGCCGAATGTCACCACAGATCGAGCTACCACTGATCAGCCTTCCGACATATCGAGGTACGCCATACTTGGTTATGTGTTCGTCACCACATCGGACGTGGATGGGTTATGAGTGACGACCAAACCGGACACAGTCGGCGCCGCCGCGTGTCATCCGCGTGTCGCTACCGCTAGCCTGGGGAGGTGGTGGAAGCGCGCACGGCATCGAGGTCGAACCGTCGTCCGGACCCCGCATTGGAGTTGCAGGACGACCCGCAGGAACTGATGCCGCGACGGCGCCCGACCCAGGAGCGCAGCAAACGCAAGTTCGACGCCCTGCTGCAGGCCTCCCGGGAATTGCTGGTCGAGGTCGGTTTCGAATCGTTCACCTGCGAGGAGGTCGCGGGTCGCGCGGAGGTGCCGATCGGCACGCTGTATCAGTTCTTCGCCAACAAATACGTCATCGTGTGCGAGCTCAATCGCCAGGATCTGGTGGCGGTGTCGCGGGAGCTGGCCGATTTCCACGGCGAGATCCCGTCGATGGACTGGCTGCGGCATATGAACAAATTCGTCGACCACCTGGCCGACCTGTGGATGACCGATCCGTCGCGGCGCGAGGTATGGCTGGCCATGCAGTCCACGCCCTCCACGCGGGCCACCGGCGTCATCCACGAGAAGGAATTCGCCGAGGTGGTGCAGCAGATGCTGCGCCCGCTGATGCCGCGCACCCCCCGCGCCCGCCGCTCGATGATGGCGCAGGTGCTGGTGCACATGGTGTATTCGATGATGAATTTCTCGGTGCAGGACGGGCTCAGCCACGACGCCGCGGTCACCGAACTCAAGCGCCTGATGGTGGCGTATCTCTTGGTCGCGGAGAAGGAATCGCGGACGGGCGGCCAGCGGGACCCGGGAGCCTGAGGGCCCCGGCCAAAAGCATGCCGGGGATACAAATAGCTGGAGCATGCCGGGGATACAAATAGCTGGAGCAGCCCGGGATAGGAACAGCTGGAGCATGCCGGGATAGGAACAGCTGGAGCATGCCGGGATACTAAGAGCTGGAGCATGCAGGGAAAGGATCAGCTGTAGAATCCAGGGAACCGAACAGCGGTAGCAACCAGGGAGACTAACAGGAGTAGCAAGCAGGTATACTA
>NZ_JARWQD010000117.1 GCF_029869545.1 Nocardia wallacei
GCGCCGGGCGCGAGCGCCGCCGCGGGGGCGGGCAGGGTGAGTGTGCGGGCCGGTTCGGTGCCGCCGGGGTCGGTGATCCGCACGGTCACCCCGTCGGGGTCGAGCAGGACCAGCCGCCCGCCGGAAGGCTCGCTCAGCAGCGCGGCGACGGGTCCGGCGGCGGTCACCGATCCGGCGGGGGCGGCGGCCGGGACGGGGGCCGCGGCGGCGTGGGCGGGGGCGGCGGCCGGGGCGGGGTCCTTATCGCCGTCCGAGGACGAACATCCCGTGCCGAGCGCCACCGTGGCGGCCGCGGCGAGGGCCAGGGGCCACCCCCGCCGTCCCGCCGCGGTCCGTCGCGCCCTCCGCGTGCGACCGTGCATGCACCGAACTCCTCACTACCGCCGACGACTCATGCGTACCTTTTCATCTGACCATGGTCGCGGACGGGGGCCGTGTGCCGGGGTCGTTCCGGCATCCCGGCCGTGTCGCGTTCGGCCACACCGCGGATCGGCGCTCCCCGTCGTGTCGGTGCCGGGGGTTACCGTTGATGGTGAACCGCCGCCGATTCAGGGAGACCGGGTTGAAAACAGACCATACGTCTGAATTCATCGTCGAAGACATTACCGTCGGTCCGTTCGCTCACGGGTTCGGCGCCACCGGAGACGGACGCTCGTTCGCCTTCCGCACCGTGCGTTCCATGCTCACCCTCGAGATCTACCGCGCCGATATCGACACCACCGGCACCGCCGTGCCCGGCCCGGAGGACGTGGTCGCCGTCGCCGAGGCCCGCGTCACCGATATCGACCTCGACGACGAGCGCAGCGTGACCGCGGCGGTGCGCGATCTGATCGCGGCCGCCACGGCGGCGGACCCCGCCGGGGACCCCGGCCGCGAGACCACCATCGTGCGCGCGCTGCTCGGCAGGCTCGGCTCGGTGATCGAGGGCCGCTAGCTCCGCCGCGGCTCGTGCGCTGGTGAGACCTTGTGCCGCACCGGTTTCCGGCGGCAACGCGCGCATGCGCCGTGCTCGGCGCCACACGTGACAGACTGTAGGAGAATGACCGGTTACTTCCGACGACGGGTGAGGATGCAGATGGCATTGCGAGGATCGGCCCGCATCGCGCTGCCGCTGGCGGCACTGGCCGTGCTGGCGGCGGCGTGCGGCGGCGGGGAGGACGAGGACTCGGTGGCCGCGGCGCGCTCGTCGGCCTATGCCGCGATGTCGTCGTCCTCACAGGCCGCCGCCGTCAGCAGCGCCCACCGTCCGCCGCTGCCGACCGCCGCCGAACTCGACGCGCAGATCAAACGCGCGCTGGACCCGTCGCTGCCCGACAGCGAGCGCACCGCCCTGATCGAGGACGGGGATGCCTTCCGCGACGCCATCCCCGACATGTACCGGGCGATGCAGGACAATCCGCACGCCGTCTACGGCGTCACCGATCCGGTGTTCGACAACCGCGACGGCACCCTGACCGCCACCATGCGCCTGGACAAGGACGGCACCGGCACCAACGTGCGCACCACGATCGTGCACTTCGTCGATATCGGCGGCACCTGGAAGATCTCGCGCGCCGACCTGTGCGGGATCCTGCGCTCGGCCGACTACAAGACCGCGGCCTGCGGCTGAATTCCCGTATGGCGCAGGAATATTCGCTGCGGTGGGGCCGGTTCGTGCACCGCCACCGGTACCTGGTGCTCGCGGTGTTCGTCGGAATCGTCGCGCTGTCGGGGTTCTACGGCCGCGACCTGGGGCCGCGGCTGACCCAGGGCGGCTGGTTCGACGAACGCAGCGAATCGGTGGTGGCGTCCAAGCTCGCGGACGAGACCTTCGGCCGCGACCGCGACGCCGACGTCATCGTGCTCTACACCGCCCCACCGGGCAGCACCGTCGACGATCCGCCGGTGCGCGAGGCGGTGACCGCGGCCCTGACCCGGGTGCGCACCGAATTCCCCGACCGCGTCCAGAAGATCGACAGCTACTTCGACGGCCCGATGATGGGCCAGTTCGCCGACGCCTCGCGCACCCACGCCTTCGCCAGCATCGGCCTGCGCGGCGAGGACACCGAATCGGTGAACAACTATCTCGCCATCAAGGGGGAGCTGGGCGCGGACGCGCCGGGACAGGGCCCGGGCGGCACGACGGTGCAGCTGGCCGGGCTGCAACCGGTGGTCGAGGGCATCAACATCGGCATGCAGCACGACATCCAGCGCGCCGAGCTGATCGCGCTGCCGCTGGTGGCGATCCTGCTGTATTTCGTGTTCGGCGGCGTGGTGGGGGCGCTGCTGCCGGTGCTGATCGGCGGCATGACGATCCTGGGCACCCAGGGCATGATGCGGCTGCTGACCGATTACATCGAGGTCAACGTGTTCGCCAGCGCGGTGGTGACGCTGGTGAGCCTGGGCCTGGCGATCGACTACGGATTGTTCGCGGTGACCCGGTTCCGGGAGGAGCTGGCGGCCGGGCGCAGCGTCGAGGACGCGACCGCGCGCACGGTCGCCACCGCCGGGCGCACGGTGCTGTTCTCGGCGGCGATCATCGCGGTGAGCCTGGGCGCGCTGTTCATCTATCCCAACGGGGTGCTGCGGTCGGTGCCCTACGGCGGGATCAGCGCGGTGCTGCTGGCCGCGGTGCTGTCGGTGACCGCGCTGCCCGCGGCGCTGAGCATCGTGGGGCGGCGCATCGATCTGTGGGGGTGGGGCCGGTTCGCCAGCATCCGCACCGCCGAGCAGATCGATCGCGGATTCTTCTCCCGGCTCGCGCAATTCGCGATGCGCCGCCCGGCGCGGGTGATCGTGCCGGTGGTGCTGGGCCTGCTGGCGCTGCTGATCCCGTTCCGCCACATCGAATTCGGCGGTCTGAGCGAACGATATCTGGCCGAGGACAATCCGGCGCGGGTGGCGCAGGAGCGGTTCGATGCCCTGTTCCCCGAGTTCCGCACCGAACCGCTGAAGCTGGTGGTGGCGGGCGCGACTCCGCAACAGCTGTCCGACATCCGGTTTCAGGCCAACTTCTCGCCCGGGCTGACCGGTCCGTTCGAGGCGTCGGCGCCGACCACGGGCGGGGTGAACGTGCTGTCGACCGGGCTGGTCGACGAGCGCGACGCGGACGCGGCGATCGATGCGCTGCGTGCCATCCCGGAGCCGCCGGGAGTGCGGGTGATGGTGGCGGGGGTGCCCGCGCTCGAACGCGACGCGATCCGCGGGCTCATCGACGGGCTGCCGCTGCTGGCGTCGATCCTGGTGCTGGCCGCGGTGGCGCTGATGTACGCGGCGTTCCGGTCGCTGGTGCTGGCGGTGAAGGCGGTGGTGATGAGCGCGCTGAGCCTCGGCGCCACCCTCGGGATCCTCACCTGGATCTTCGTCGAGGGGCACGGCGCGGGGCTGTTCCGGTTCACGCCCGGACCGCTGATGTTCGCCGTGCTCGTGCTGATCGTGACGGTGCTGTTCGGGCTGTCCACCGACTACGAGGTGTTCCTGCAGTCGCGGATGGCCGAGGCCCGCGCGGGGGGTGCGCCGCCCGAGGAGGCCATCCGCTACGGCATCGCCCACACCGGCGGCGTGATCACCTCGGCGGCCGCGATCCTCATCGTGGTCACCGGCGCGTTCGGGTTCTCGGATCTGGTGCTGATGAAATACATCGCCTACGGCATGATCGCGGCACTGGTGCTCGACGCCACCGTGATCCGCATGCTGCTGACGCCCGCGGTGTTGAAGCTGGTGTGGCGGTGAGCGGCGGCCCATCGCGCGTGGCGCGCGCAACCGGAGCATCGGGCTCCGTTAACATGCGGGGCGTGACCAACGACGGGGATACGCAGCAGTCGACGAGCCAGGGCAAACATGCGGCGCCGGAGGGCGCGGGCGTGCATCCGCTGATCGATCTCACCCGGGATCCCAACCCCGGCGTTCCCGATCATGCGCGTCCCGAGGAGGACGACGACGAGCAGACGGACCGGTAGGCCGCCGAAACCGGCGGGGCGACAACACTTTCCGACAACGATCAGAGCTGCGGGCGGGCACCGGGTGCAGGCGGCCGTCGAGCACGAACAACCGCATCCCGCGCACCGGCAGGCCGATGGGCACGGGCCGACCGGCGGCCATCGGGCCGGTCGCGGTGGCCGCGACCGTGGCCTCCGACGGGCCGTACATG
>NZ_JARWQD010000118.1 GCF_029869545.1 Nocardia wallacei
TTCGTCGCTCGGCTTTTTTTTAAATCCCATCTCCATACACCTTTAATTTAAACTGGTTGGTGCCCGTCGGTGCAACAATTGCTTTGTAATGGGTATTTCCTCCTCGGGCCGCGCCCGCTACGGCAATATCCATCCTGCCGAAATAGACCAATGCGAACAGAAGTCCGAACGCACATCCTGCCGACAAGCCGACCAATGCCCTGCCAACCAGCTGAATACGAGCACGGCGAACGGCGGACTCGATTTCCCTCCGCCGCAACCGAGTAGACACGATCTGCAATTCATCGAGCAATCTCGTACGTAGCGAAAATGCAGTCCTCTCGAGCGAGAACGAACGGTCGGTAGTAACATCTCCGAGAATGGATTTCTTCATATGATCGGACACCGACTCGAGCATGTACGAATTATTCAATCGACTGCTTCTGGCCGCGGCCCATGCCGACGGGACACATGCAACGAGGAGGCCCACCGCCATGGTGGGGTGAAAGATGGAGGATGTTACTACCGACGCGGCCACCGTAACCAACGAGGACACCGTCCCCAGCAGAGGTGCCACACCATTTGCGAGTGCTCGCACCCCAAGCTGGCCACCCTGCCTTGCGAGCTCACGAAAGCTCGCGTCTTCGAAGGCAATCAGGTCTGTACGGGAAACCGCACCGGCAATGCGATTCTCGGCTGCATGCGCAATGTGTGGACGTAAGCACGCCTCGATCACTTTATGCAGGCTGTCAATTCCTGCTCGTGCAGCAAAGACAACGATCACGACAGCGATCTCATCCGTCGAATCGAGTAGGTGTTCCGGTGTCACAACGGACTTCATCACCACGCCGAGGGCATCCGCGGTGGCCAGCAGCCCGAATGCCGTGAGGCACCCGCCGACCACACTGATCAAGCCAGCCGCGATCACCAATCCAGGTGCGGTTCGCCACCCGGCGACAACCGTGGCGCCGATCAGTTTCGGAAGCTTCCGCAAATTTGTCAGTGTGCCCGCCTCCGCGACATCTCGCCGATCTCCGACCCAGTCCGGTTCGGTCAGATTGTCCAGCGCAACCAGCAACCGGGCGTCCCGATGGGGTTCCTCGCCTGCCACTCGTGCCATTCTCATGACGGTATCCCCGTATTTCGTACGGTCTAATTCTGACGATTGACAGGACCTGCCGTAGCAGGCGCCGAAAGGGAGAAGCCCAGGCGGCACACTGCTACGGCCGATCACGCCTGTGGATCAGTCCCATCCGCACTTGTTGTGGCTCAGTGCGCTGACACCGCCGCAACGAGACCAGCTGATCGTGCTGGTGACGGTCTGATATTCACCGCCGGTCTGAGCTGTCACTTTCTGAAGATCGAGCACATCAAGGTGCGACATTTGTTCCATCCTTCTCATTGTGATTTTCGTGCCTCGCGGGGCGAGACTCATGGCGCGTTCGGCGCGCCACGTCTACAGTGGGCGAATCAGCCCGTAAAAGTCCTGGCAGATCATATTTACCGCGTGGACTATTCCACTCACACCGGTCGCCAGGTCTGTCGTAATTCGTAGATTTTCGTCACCGGGTACGGCCCATCTGCCGAAGGACATCGGGACCGCCATACCTCGTACTACGGTTTCCAGATCGGTGAGCGGTCGGCATGGCTTGCCGACGAACTTCCGCAGGCCGTTTGCACCGTAGAACAGTCCGGTGTATCCGTTGAACAGACCACAGCCGGTAGACATGGTCGGCGAACCGGCCACAATTAGGTCGTCGACGGCATCGACGACCACAGGGTCCACCACATCGGTGTCGAGATCATGGAGGACAACACCGAAGCCGGCGGACCCGGTTGCCAAGTAGGGAAGTAGACGCCCATTGTCCTTGAACTGCAACCCCCCTCGTGAATCCAGCTCATAGCGACGGAGCTCCGCCAGCAGCGCTCGGTTCATGGCGTCCAGGAACAGGATCTTCCCATATCGCCGGTACGCTGCCGAAAATAGCCAGGCCATTCCCAGATCTCCGTAGACGAGTCCGGACGACTGCGCCGCGAATCGGTTGGTACGGACCGCAGAAACAGAGGGATTCCAGTCCGAACCCGTCAGATACTCACGAGCGAAAATCGCAATATCGTTCTCGATGTCATCGGTAATGTGCTTGACGATCATCGGATAGGATTCCATCTTCAGTGCGGCCAGAAGGATTCCGGCTACACCATCGAAGACCCGAAGACCCGGCGCGCGACCTATCAGATTCCCATCGCTCAGCAACGCGCGCGCTTCCTTTTCGGCGCCCAACGACAGCAAGGCGTAGACCGACCCGCACAATCCGTCGAACAAGCCAGCGCGTCGGCTCCTCTCGGCTTCCTGTACGAGATCTCGAACAACCACGTCGTGCGGGTCCTCGACATATGCCAGCGCGTGTCCCGCCGCACCCAGACCGAGGCCGCACAGTTCGTCCTCGAGCGCCTCGTAGTGCACCGGCAGATGGCCGATCCGCTGACGAGCGGTTACGGCGACCGCGGGTAGATCTTCTCGCAACCTCGCAAGGAAATCGGTCGGCGGCTCGGCACCATTTTCGGACTGCCGCATGTTGCGTAGCATCTCCCGCCTGAGCGAGATGAGCCGATGCACTGCCGGCGGAATCGAGCCATCACGGGATTCCAGCCGATCAAGCAACGCCGATAGCGACCAATTGTACCGCTCGGCGGTGATATCTTCGTGCTCCACACGACCAGTCAACATATCGGTGACGATCGTCGTAACAGCGAAGCGGTCGATATACTGTGGGTCCATTCCCTCCGGTACCGAGTATCCGGGTGCATTTATGCCGCGTGCCGCACCGCTCCCGATCGGCACCGCTGTTTCGAAGTCGACCAGTCCGATCGTCATCGTCTCCGGATCTACCATAATATTTTGCGGATGGAGGTCCCCGTGAACGAATCCCGCCTCTGACAGTTCTGAAACTGCCGCTATCAATCCCGCTACGATAAGCTCACAGTCTGTGGCATATTCTTCCCATGCCTGTCGACTATCGTCGTATATGGGCATGTTACTTGCCATCCATCGCTGCAACGTGATGCCGGGATGCCTAGTGATTGCGATGAAGTAGTGTCCGGAAAGTTCGCCGTCCCACATGAGCCGTGGGCCGGCCCCCACTCCGTTCAGTTCACGGAGAACTCGCGCTTCGCTGGAAATCCGATTGTATCCGTCGGCACCGTCGCTCGTGTATCCGGTATATCGGCGCCCTTCCTTCACCAGGATCTCCAGGCCGGTTTCGAGCCACTCGGCCAGATATATCCCACCGGCATTCGAATGCTTTACTGCCGCATGTATCGATAACGGAACCGCGTGAAGGTTCCTCCGTTCGACAGACGGTCGCAAGAATGGAGGTATATCGACCCATTCCGGACATGTGAACCACGGCTGACGCACGTCTTCTTCCCACGAGCCCTCCGGGTTACGTATGCAATATCTGCCGTCGTTCCGCATCTCTATGAACGCTCCGTACCGAACAAATATCGGCCCGTTTCTCCAGCGCACATCAGTCAATATGTGCGGCCCGGCGATGTCGCCGAGCTCTTCCTCGAGTCGGTCCAGTGTCTGTTGCAGATGTACGGCCGGCGGATAGATCGTGACAAGTTTTCCTGCGGTAGTCCGATCGGCATTCTTGGAGTTGGCCAACCGGTAGAGGCCCGGCGCGGAAACATACTTGAAGGGCAGGGCCAGATCTCCGCAAATCTTTACTGCCGCTCGGATCACCTGCTGCTCGCTTCCGAACGCCGAGCTCAGATGGATCTTCCAACCTTGATCTTCCAATCGGCGACTGGATTTCGGCAGCAAATGCGTCCAATAGCCGTCGTTCTCCACCACGTATCCCGGCATCTCCCATGTAGGCCATGCCGAGCCGGTATCAGCTGGAGGCGAAGATTCGCTGAAGAATTCGCGATCGCGAATACAGTAACTTTCGAACCGCAAATCGACTCCTCGGGCTGATACTCAATGCGTTCTATCGACATGATCAAGTTTTCATCGACAGACATGGAGTGTCAACGAAATCGGTCTGCCATCGGCCTGACTGCCTGGAGACCGTGGTGGAAGCGCCCGGAAGTGGCGGGCTGCCATAGTTCTGCCAGAAGAATGACATCACCTAGACGTACCGCTCCCCGAGCAATAGCCTGATGCACACCGTCGGATATTTCCGACGCATAATCTCGAGGAGTAAAGCCGTGACCAAGTACATTTTGATGGCAGTCGTGCCGGCCTGGATTGCCCTACCTGCCCTGGCCGCCATCGACGCCATCGGCAACGAAGACGTCACCCATCAAATGTGTCGGGCCGGTGGCGGCCAGGCAATTGCGGGGGCAATGGGTAGCCCTGGATATTGCCTGGGTGGTGAGCACGACGGCAAACCGGTTGTCCGACAGGCACACACTGCGGTCAGAGTTGCCTGATAATGGCCCCATGCTCATCGAGGATCGCAATCGACGGGGTGCCGTCCGGAGCCACTCGCAACGATATGCGCGGTCGCCCTTGCGGATCGCACAGTGTGAGCCCAGTTCCGTTCCGGGTGTCAGCGAACAACCGCACTCCCATGGGATGATTCGCTTCCTCTGGCGACGTGTTCGGGTCGCCCATGTTCTTCATCGTCAGCGCAGCGCCCGCCGGCTCGCCTTCCCAATTGGCACCCAAATGAATGGCGTCTCCGTTCGGATAGTCGAATGAGATTTGGGCGCCACTGCCGGAGGCGACGATACCACCCTTCTCGTTGCCGTTCTCATCGTTGAACAGCAGGTATGAGGCTTCCGGTCCCTGCCGTGTCTGCGCGGGATACGTCTTGCCCCCGAGGATGATCGGTGGCTTCGCCGTTGCAAGTAGGAATCGTTGTTTGCCACGGTTGTCGACAACCGTGAAGGAACCTTCGGTGGTCGGCGCAGGGTCGTCCGTGTCGCCGATCTTCGCTGCGGCAACCCCGATTCCGAGACCTGCGACGGCAGCCGTGGATCCCACGATGACCGAACGACGATTGGGCGCTTGCTTCGGCGTTTTCTCGTTTGTCACCGCCGGATCATATTCCTTTGGTGCCCATCTGATTTGGCTCTCCCGGTGTGTCCCGGGGATCGGTGATCACACCGGCACGGCGGTGAGGGGCGGGCCGAGGCCGTCCTGTTTCGTCGAACTGATCAGCTCTGCACGGCTGTCCACTCCCAGCGTGTCGTACAGAGTCCGAATACGTCGGTACATCGAACGCTCGGACATGTTGTTCTGGCGGGCGATTTCGGCAACCGTCATCGACGAGCACAGCATCTGTAACAACCGCTCGTCGGAATCGTTCAGCGTGCGGTGGCCGTCCTTCCGGAGCCGTGGAGCCGCTGCAGTTCGGTCCGATCGCACATATTCGTCGAGGTGTGCACGGAGAATCTCGGCTTGCCGCGCACCGGATATCGCGATGTTGATCACGAGGTTTGCCCCGGAACGGATCGCGGAATACGTCGAGTGGCCGGTGACGTCGTTCGTGACCGCAACGATGAAGCTCAGGGTGTGACGCGCCCGCACCGTGTGCAATGCCTCGGCTTGGTACTCGGAGTTGACCGGCAGCATGATCGGCGTGCCGTCCACGCCGGGCCGCGAGTTCAATTCGTCGTAGTGGGCGAACTCGGCACGCAGCGGTGTACTGAAAAGCCTCCGCCACAGACCATCCACCGATGCCACGTAATCGCGCAGGCTTTGATGCGCGAATATTCCTGGGCTGGAGGACGTTTCGGTATCGTCCAGCATCCTCGGCAGCATCCGCGCAACGCCTCGTTCGCCACGGTCTACCTGACTCGGATCAGTCATGGTTACCTGCAACCTTCGATCGATCTCGTGCGCTCGCTGGGGCTCAGCGATCGGTGCTGCTGTTGTCAATTCTCGGCCGACCCGGCCTCGTCGGTGGCCGCCGCGGGAGTTTCCCTCGGCTCGGCGTCTTCTTCCTCGTCGTCCTTTCGCGGATGCGGTGCAATCGTGCTGACGTGCTCCGTATCGGCGCCCCGACTGCCCGCTGTCGGCGACCACATCGGCAACCCGAAAGCGGATGTCGATCTGGCACCGTCGGTCGGCCCGGCGGTGGTGCCCGCAACATCGGCCGATGCCGGCCGACTGGGAGTGCCCGCCGGGGATTCGACTTTCGGATCGGCCGGGGACGGGGTTCCGCTCGGATTACCGGCCCCGGTTTGGTCGTTGGCCTCGGTTCCGGAGGGCCCGGCTTGGTCCTCGGCACCGGTATCCACCGGCCGACCGGTGTCGGTTGGGCCGCCGCTTCCCCGGGGATCGCCGGTCCCCTTCGGATCGTCGGCTCCGGGCTGTTCGCCGACATCGGGCGAGGATGCATTGGTGATCGTGTCCGCGAGATTGGCTGCGTTGCTTGCGGTCTCGATGACCTTATCGATGAGAGTCAACGGAAGTTCGGCGATCTTCACGCCCAAGTCCACGACCGAGCTGATCGCAGAGGTGGCGGTGCTCACCGTTTGGGCGGTCTCTGTAATCTGACTGTTCACCGATGCTGTGTCACCCGACCCGCCACCATCGCCGGTGCCGCCGCCATCCTCCGATGCCCCTCCGTCTCCGGAGCCGCCACCATCTCCTGAACCGGCGTCGTCTGGTGACTGTTCGTCCTTCTGTTTCGTTGTTTGCTGAGTGTTCTGCGGCTGCTGGTTCGAGACGGTGGTGACCGTGCCGGCGGGCGAATCGCCGGTTTGCCGACCATTGTCGGTCGGGCTCACCTTCGCCGAATCCGTTGCGGTGACTGTCGGTTGCGATGTGGCGGCCGCCGACACTGTGGCATCACCTTGCGAAGTGTCGGAGTGGAGGTTCAAGGTGCTCGATGTCGATGCGGCGACGGTGGGATCACCCGTTGTCGCCGACGACGGATAGGGGCTCTGATCGAGACCGCCGAACACCGTCAGCAACTGGCTGTACTGATTGCTGATGGCGGACTGCGTGTTCTGGTTCAAGGCGACGAATTCGCTGACGCTGGTATCGAATTCGGGAACGAAGGTGTCGTCGAGCCAGTCGGTGCAGTAAGACCTGGGGTCGGTGCCGTCGGGCAGGTCCGGCAGGACTTCCCGGACCAGCTTGCGCTTGGCGTCGTCATCCACGAGGCCGAAGTTGCCGTTGGCGTACTCGACGATCTGCTCGACCTCTTCGGGTGTCTTGCCGCCGACCGTGAGAGCGCCGTAGACGGTTTCACTGGTCTCGACCTTCTGCTGAAGGCTCGCCGCGATTTCTGTCGTCGCGGTGGTAATCGCGGTGGCCACCCCGGCCAGTGCCTCGACATCGGTGCCGACGCGCGCGGAAACCTGTGAGAGCAGCGCAGATGCGTCGACACCGGCACCTTCCGGCCAAGCCGACCCGATCTGACCGGTCCGGTTCGACTGGCCGCGTGCTTCGTCCTGCGCGGTGGTCAGCTGGGTCTGCAGAGCGGTGCCGAAGGTGGACAGATCGGTGAGGTCCATCCCGCGTTCGGCGTCGTACTGCTCGCGAAGTGTGGTGAGGTCATAGCCCGCAGGGTTGCGGCCGGTCCAGCCGGTGTACGACTCGAGGAAGAGTTGCAGCCGTTGCAGACCGGATTCACCGCGGTCGAGCATGGTCTCGACGTTCAACTCGAAAGTATCCATCACGCAGCTATATTCAGTCTCGTGCCCGCAATGGAGGCCGTGTTGTCCCGCTCCTGGGTCCGGTAGGCGCCGACGCTGCGGTTCAGCGCGCTCGCGCAGTCATCGATGCTGGCGCCCCACCGCGTCAGAACGGCTGCGGTGTCGGTACAGGCGAGCGAGAGCCGGTCTCCGAATTCTCGGTAGTTCTGCCCCACCTTGGACGGATTGACCTGCGCAGCAGTAGATCTCACCGTCGAAGCCAGTTCCAGAACGTTCTGGCCGGAGGTGACCAGATCCGCCGCAATGCTTTGTACCAGCACCGTATCGATCGCTATCATGATTACCGCCTTCCGGACCCGACGAGGCCGCCGATTCTCGTCGGCGTCCACGCAGCGTCGGGCCATCCCCAGTTCGGTTGGGGTACAAGAGGTTCCAATATCGACTAGTGGGTCGAGGACGGAGCGCCGGTCGTCCACTCCGGCGAACTGCTCCGCTCCCTACCCCTTCTTGGTCGGACATTAGGTATGACGTGCCGTGGTCCCGGACGGTTCCCACCAAATTCGGAGTTTTCGGCGCGCCATATCATGACGGCCCACCCGGGGTGGCAACTGCAGGCGGCCGGAAGCTTCTCCGGTGCTGATACGAATCCACAACGGCCACAACCTCGCCCATTACCGTTCGCGTAGCGGACCTGGTTTGTCGGTGGCGATCTCTCGGACTACACCGCAGCGTGGCGTCGGCCTCCGGCGCCAGCGGCGGGCACGGCCCCTACTCCCACTCGATGGTCCCCGGGGGCTTGCTGGTGACGTCCAGGACGACGCGGTTGATCTCGGCCACCTCGTTGGTGATGCGGGTGGAGATCCGCTCGAGCACCTCGTAGGGCAGGCGGGTCCAGTCGGCGGTCATGGCGTCCTCGCTGGTCACCGGACGCAGCACGATCGGGTGGCCGTAGGTGCGCCCGTCGCCCTGCACGCCCACGCTGCGCACATCCGCCAGCAGCACCACCGGGCACTGCCAGATCTGCTTGTCCAGCCCGGCCGCGGTCAGCTCCTCGCGCGCGATGGCATCGGCCTGGCGCAGCGTGTCGAGCCGGTCGCGGGTGACCTCGCCGACGATGCGGATGGCCAGCCCCGGACCCGGGAACGGCTGGCGCGCAACGATTTCCTCGGGCAGCCCGAGTTCGCGCCCGACCGCACGCACCTCGTCCTTGAACAGCAGGCGCAGCGGCTCGACGAGTTCGAACTCCAGATCCTCGGGCAGGCCGCCGACATTGTGGTGGCTCTTGATATTCGCGGTGCCGGTGCCGCCGCCGGACTCCACCACGTCGGGGTAGAGGGTGCCCTGCACCAGGTATTCCACGGCGGGGGTGGGCCCCGTCCCGGCCTCCGCGGAGGTCTCCTCGACGATCTGTGCCACCGCGTCCTCGAAGGAGCGGATGAATTCGCGCCCGATGATCTTGCGCTTGTCCTCCGGGTCGGTGGCGCCCTTCAGCTCACCGAGGAACTTGTCCACGGCGTCGACGGTCATCAGCTTCGCCCCGGTCGCCGCGACGAAGTCGCGCTGCACCTGCTCGCGCTCCCCGGCCCGCAGCAGGCCGTGATCGACGAACACACAGGTCAGCCTGTCGCCGATGGCCCGCTGCACCAGTGCGCCGGCAACGGCCGAGTCCACGCCGCCCGACAGCGCGCAGATGGCGTGGCCGTCGCCGATCTGCTCGCGCACCTGCGTCACCAGCAGGTCGACGATATTCGCCGAGGTCCACGAGCCCGGAATGCCCGCCATCTCGTGCAGGAACCGGCTCAGCACCTGCTGCCCGTGCGGCGAATGCAGCACCTCGGGGTGGTACTGCACACCGGCCAACCGGCGCTCCCGGTCCTCGAATGCCGCCACCGGCGAGCGCGAGGTGGTGCCGGTGACCTCGAACCCCGCGGGCGCATCGGTCACCGCGTCGCCGTGGCTCATCCAGACCGGCTGGCGGGTGGGCAGGCCGTCGTGCAGCAGGCCGCCGTCGATGCTCAGTTCGGTACGCCCGTACTCGCTGGTGCCGGTGTGTGCCACCGTGCCGCCGAGCGCCCGCACCATCGCCTGGAATCCGTAGCAGATGCCGAATACGGGCACGTTCAGGTCGAACAGCCGCGCATCCAGTTGCGGCGCCCCCTCGGCGTACACACTGGCCGGGCCGCCCGACAGGATGACCGCCAGCGGCTGCCGCTCGGCGATCTCCTCGACGGTCATGGTGTGCGGAACCACCTCGGAGTACACGCTGGATTCGCGCACCCGCCGGGCGATCAGCTGCGCGTACTGCGCTCCGAAGTCGACAACGAGGACCGGTCGCTGGGTTTCTGCCACCCGCACAGTTTAGTGAGCAGGTCGCCGCGTCCGGGACATGGGTTGGCGACTCCACGAATCCTCATGCGCCACAACGTCGCTGCCCGGCGAACCGGCAGCACCTCGGGTATTCGCAAAGATCACCGAGCGCCGCGGAACTGCGACCGCAACCCGGCACTGCGCCGGGGCCGATCCAGCTATCCTCGTGCTCGTGCCATTCGCCCGTGCGATCGATGCCGAGATCCATTACGAGGACAGTGGCGGCGACGGCCCGGTGGTACTCCTCGGGCACGAATTCTTCATGGACCGAACGATGTTCGCGTCGCAGGTTGCCGCACTGGCCCCGGAGTTCCGCATCGTCGCGTGGGACGCGCGCGGGCACGGCCGCACCCGCGACAAGGGACTGCCGTTCACCTACTGGACCGCCGCCCGCGACGCCCTGACCGTGCTGGACCAGCTCGGCATCGAGCGGGCCGTCGTCGGCGGCACCTCGCAGGGCGGATTCAGCGCCATGCGGACCGCGCTGCTGGCCCCCGAGCGGGTGTCGGCGCTGATCCTCATCTCCACCGAGGCGCACGGCCCGACCCCGCAGGAGCTGGAGACCTCCCGCCGATTCCTGGACCGGTGGTACGAACCCGGCGTGCGGCGGGCGCTGGCAGACCATCTGGCGCAGTGGCTGATCGGCGACGACCCCTGGTACCGCGCGGTGTGGACCAAGCGCTGGCTGGCCCGCGATCCGCACGCCACCGAGGTGGCCGCCGGTTGCCTGCTCGGCCGCGATTCGATCCTGGAGCGACTACCCGAGATCACCTGCCCGGCGCTGGTGATCCATCCCCTGCGCGCCGGTATCCCCCGCGCCCACGCGGCGGATATGGCCCGCCGACTGGCGAATTCGCGCTATCTGGAGATCGAGGGCGCCCGCCAGGCGGTCAACATGACCCATTCGGTCCAGGTGAACACCGCCATCCGCGGATTCCTGCGCGATACGGTCGTCTCCCGCACCGGCTGAGTCCCTCAGCGCACGGTCAGGCCGACCCGCTGGAACTCCTTGAGCTCGCAGTACCCGGCCTTGGCCATGGAGCGGCGCAGGCCACCGACGAGATTCACCGAGCCCCACGGGTCGCTGGAGGGCCCGTAGAGCACCTGCTGCAAGGTGGGCCGCTCGTCCTCGTCGGCGAACTTGAGCAGCGCGCCGCGCGGGACCGAGGGATGCGCGGCCGCCGACGGCCAGTACCAGCCGCGACCGGGCGCCTCCTGGGCAAGCGCCAGCGGCACGCCCAACATGGCCGCGTCGGCGCCGCAGGCGATGGCCTTGGCCAGCTGCCCCGAGGAGACGATGTCACCGTCGGCGATGACGTGCACGTAGCGGCCGCCGGTCTCGTCGAGATAGTCGCGGCGCGCGGCGGCGGCGTCGGCGATCGCGGTCGCCAGCGGCACGCCGATGCCGAGCACCTCGCCGGTGGTGGTCGCGCCCGGCGTGGAGCCGTAGCCGACGATCACACCGGCGGCACCGGTCCGCATCAGGTGCAGCGCGGTGCGATGATCGCTGACCCCGCCGGCCACCACGGGCACGTCGAGTTCGGCGATGAAGGTCTTGAGGTTCAGCGGTTCGCCATCGCCGACGTGCTCGGCGGAGATGATGGTGCCGTGCACGACCAGCAGGTCGATCCCCGCCTGCACCAGGGCGGGGGTCAGCGCGCGCGCGTTCTGCGGGCTCACCCGCACCGCCACCGTCACGCCCGCGGCCCGCACCTGCGCCACCGCGGCGGCCAGCAGATCCGGCTGCATCGGCGCGGCGTGCAGCTGCTGCAGCAGCGCGACCGCGGCCTCGGTGCCCTCCTTCTCCGAGACCTCGAGCAGCTGATCGATGCGCGCGGCCACATCCGCGTGCCGCGCCCACAGCCCCTCGCCGTTGATCACGCCGAGCCCGCCCAGGCGGCCGAGCTCGATGGCGAACTCCGGGGACACCAGCGCATCGGTGGGGTGGGCCACCAGCGGGATGTCGAATCGGTAGGCGTCGAGCTGCCAGGCCAGCGACACCTGCTTCGACGAGCGGGTGCGCCGCGACGGCACGATGTCGACATCGTCCAGTTCGTAGGTACGCCGGGCGGTCCGGCCCATGCCGATCTCGACCATGTCGCGCACTGGATGTTCTCCTTTATGTGTGTAATGCCATGCCCCGGGCACGGCACATCACGGTGCCCTGACCAGTATTCCCACCGGCGGACGGTCCCATACTCCCAGTTCCCGTAACAAGCCACAGCTTCGGGGGCACGCTGTATTTTGGCCTCCGCTTCGCTCCGGCCTCTGAAACTCGAGACGCGCCGAAAACCTCCCGGGTGTTGTTGCTCGGCTATCGCTTCGCGGCCGGGGTTGGCAAGGCGGCAGGGTCAGCCTTTGCCGCGACCCGTGTAGTTCGGGGCCTCGACCGTCATGGTGATGTCGTGGGGGTGGCTTTCCTTCAGGCCCGCCGCGGTGATCTGGACGAACTGGGCGCGTTGCAGATCGGCGATGGACTGGGAGCCGGTGTAGCCCATGGCGGCGCGCAGGCCGCCGACGAGCTGGTGAATCACCTGGTTGACGGGACCGCGGAAGGGGACCCGGCCCTCGATGCCCTCGGGCACCAGCTTGTCCTCGGCCAGCACGTCGTCCTGGAAGTAGCGGTCCTTGGAGTAGGACTTGCCCTGGCCGCGGCCCTGCATGGCGCCCAGCGAGCCCATGCCGCGGTAGCTCTTGAACTGCTTGCCGCCCACCAGGATCAGCTCGCCGGGAGATTCGGCCGTACCCGCCAGCAGCGAGCCCAGCATCACGGTCGACGCGCCCGCCGCGATGGCCTTGGCGACATCGCCGGAGAACTGGATGCCGCCGTCGGCGATCACCGGAACGCCCGCCGGTTTGCACGCGGCGACGGCCTCGAGGATCGCGGTGATCTGCGGCGCGCCCACTCCGGCGACCACGCGGGTGGTGCAGATGGAGCCCGGCCCGACGCCCACCTTCACCGCGTCGACACCGGCCTCCACCAGCGCGGCCGCGCCCTCACGGGTGGCGACGTTGCCGCCGACCACCTGGATGCGGTCGCCGACCTCGGTCTTGAGCTTGGCGACCATCTGCAGCACCTGGGCCTGGTGGCCGTGCGCGGTGTCGACGATCAGCACGTCCACCCCGGCATCGCGCAGGGTCATCGCGCGCGACCAGGAATCCTCGCCGACGCCGACCGCCGCGCCGACGAGCAGGCGGCCGTCGCGGTCCTTGGTGGCGTTCGGGTACTGGTCGGTCTTGACGAAGTCCTTGACGGTGATGAGCCCGCGCAGCCGGCCGTTGCCGTCCACGATCGGCAGCTTCTCCACCTTGTGCCGCCGCAGCAGGCCCAGCGCGGCCTCGGCGGTGACACCCTCCTGCGCGGTGATCAGCGGCGCCTTGGTCATCACCTCTTCGACGCGGCGGTCCTGGTCGACCTCGAAGCGCATATCGCGGTTGGTGATGATGCCCACCAGCTCGCCGGTCTCGTCCACCACCGGCAGACCGGAGATGCGGTAGCGCGCGCACATGGCGTCGACCTCGGCGAGCGTATCGCCGGGGCGGCAGGTCACCGGATTGGTCACCATGCCCGCCTCGGACCGCTTCACGGTCTCCACCGCGGCGGCCTGGTCGACGGCGGCGAGATTGCGGTGCAGCACGCCCATGCCGCCGGAGCGGGCCATCGCGATCGCCATGCGGGCCTCGGTGACGGTGTCCATCGCCGAGCTCACCAGCGGGGTGCGCAGCGTGATCTCGCGGGTCAGCCGGCTGGAGGTCTCCACCGAGCTGGGGATGAGATCCGAAGCGGCCGGCAGCAACAGCACGTCGTCGAACGTGAGGCCGAGCATGGCGATCTTGTTCGGATCATCACCACCCGTATGAGGGCCGTATCCGATGCCGCCCGAGCGGGGCCCCTGCGTGGTTACGCCAGCTGCCTCCTCCGGGGCCTGACCGCTCGGACGGGCGGCGCGTTCGCCCATCACGGGACTACTCATCGGATCGACCCCTCCTGGACCTCGAAAGCAACGAACCGGGGAACCACCCGGATCGCGAACAGCTGGCGGAATGGCGGAGCCGAAGATCGATACCCGGCACCTGTTCCGTCCATGGTATCGACCGCGCAAATCGAACGGCCACGCGACTCGGCGCAGTTATCTCCGCCACACCCGCCCGGCGCGACACGCCGACAATCTCGAGCAACCGGCGAACGCCGTGCGGTTGCGGTCCGCGCACCACCGCGGGTTGCGAAAAACGGAGCCTTCCAGGCAACGTAGGCCGGAGACATCGGAGGCGGCGTCATCGAACACGGCCAAAACTTCATCCCAGCGCTGGCGCAGGCACCCCTGTTCTGCGTACCGTGGGATTGTGCGTGACCATCTACCACCTGGCCTGCCGCCGGATCCGTTCGCCGGAGACCCCTCCGACCCGTCGGCCGCGCTCGATGCCATCGAGCCGGGGGAGCCGCTGGATCCTCACGAGCGGCTAGCGGTCGAAGAGGATCTCGCCGACCTCGCGGTCTACGAGGCGCTACTGGCGCACCGCGGTATCCGCGGACTCGTGGTCAGCTGTGAGGACTGTCGGCAGGATCATTACCACGATTGGGATATGTTGCGCGCCAACCTGCTTCAGCTGCTGGTCGACGGCACGGTGCGCCCGCACGAGCCCGCGTACGACCCGACGCCGGAGGCCTACGTCACGTGGGACTACTGCCGCGGGTACGCCGACGCGTCGATGAACGAGGCGCTGCACGGCGACGGGTTCGAGGGCTTCGAGGCCTGATTCCGGTAGGCAGGCATACGCCTGACTCCGGCGCGTAGATGAAAGAAGCCGACCGCCGGTCGGCGATCGGTCGATGCGTTGTGTGTTCACGCCCGCACGGCTCATGCACGGTTCACGCCCGCACGGCTCATGCACGATGCGAGGAGATGCGAGGAGGAGACTCGGCTACGGCCGGTTACCGGCCGTGAGCATGTGAATCCGCTACCGGATGCTGCCGGGCAGCGAACCCCCGGGCGGCGCGATGCCGATGCTCGGCGATCCGATGCTGGGCGACCCGGCCGACGGCTGCGTCGGGCGGAAGGTGGGCCCGTCCGGCAGGGTGCCGGGGCGCTGCGTCGGGAGATCCGGGATCGACGCCCCCGTCGAGCCGATGGTACTCGGCGCGACGGTGGGCTCGATGGTCGGTGGTTCCTGCGGCAGGGTGGTCGGCCGCCCCGTGGTCGGCAGGGACGGCGTGGTGGGCAGGGTCGTACCGGGTTTGGTACCGCCCGGCCCGCCCGGCGTCGTCTCGTCCGTCTCGGGAGCGGGGCCCATGCGCGGATCCACGGTCGTACCGGGTTTGGTCGTCGCGCCGCCCGTCGGCCAGCCGGTGGTCGGCACCTCGGTCGTCGGGCTCGGACGGCCGGTCGCCTTCGGCGGATTGGGCGGCGTCAGCGACGCGGCGATATCGGGTGCGACCGTATTCAGCTGGGCCCACAGCTCGTTCCAGCGTTTGTCCAGCTCGTTCTTGCGCTGGTCGTCGCTCACCTGGGTGGCGGTGTTGCTCGCGCTCGCCAGCAGCGCCTTGGCCTGTTCCGGGCGGCCCTGATCCATGAGGGCCGCGGCCTTGGTCATATCGTCGTCGGCGCGCTGAGCGATGGTGGTCTGCGCCTGCTGGCTGAAGACCACCTCCTTGACCCGCCACAGCGGATCTCCCGGCTGCGCGCTGTAGGAGAAGGCCGTCATTCCGCCCATGATCAGGGCGAGTGCGGCGGCCGCACCCATGATGGGGCGGATCAGCCGCAGATGACTTCGCCGATTGCCGTTAACCCTCGCCTGCCGCGCACCGATCTCTTGATTGACCGACGCGACAACAGCATCCAGGTCCGGCCCGGCCGGTAACGGCTCCTCGACGATCTCCGCCCGCCAGTTCGCGAGCAGGGTCGCGAGCTGATATTCCTCGGTGCTGTCCGTCGTTACGGTGCCATCGCCGGCGATGGCGTCGATCAGCGCATCGTCGCGGCGTACCGCGGCGATGTCGACCGGCCCCGTCTCACCGGATGCCTCGGCGTAGGGATCGCTGTCGTGCGATCCAAGTCGCGCCTTCCAGTCGCCCCGACCGCGCTCGCCATCCCTAGCCATACATTTCACCTGCCCTCGCCACTTGTGACTTCAGTTTCGCGAGCGCCCGGTGCTGGGCTACCCGTATAGCTCCCGCCGTACTGCCCACGGCGACAGCAGTTTCTTCTGCTGACAGACCCATGACCAAACGCAGGATCAGGATCTCTCGATGCTTCTCCGGAAGCGTGGCCAGCAAACTGTTCATCTGCCGGCTCGTTTCGGAATCGAGAGCGCGCTGCTCCGGCCCCTGGTCGGTGGATATGACATCTGGTACTTCGGCCATCGCATCCGCCTTGTTACGGGCGGCATTACGATGGGCGTCGGCGACCTTGTGCGAAGCGATTCCGTACACGAAAGCCATGAACGGCCGACCCTGATCCTGATAACGAGGCAGGGCGGTCATCACGGCCAGACAGACCTCCTGCGCAACGTCGTCCGCGGAGAGCTGCCCACGCTCCGCGGATCCGATCCGCGCACGGCAGTAGCGCACTACCAGTGGGCGGATGATCTCCAGTACCTGGGCTAAAGCCGAACGATCGCCCTGCCCTGCGGCAGCGACGGCGGCGTCCAACTCCTCGCCCGTGTTCGTCATCGTCAGAGATATTCCTGGCGTTACAAGTGGCACGGTCGGTTCGTGACCAGTGCTTCCGCCGGTCGGCGGAACGCGTCCAACAATAGCGGCTTCCCTTTGTGCACCGGGCAACACGGGGATCAGCAGCCGCCCGGAACATCCGCCCTAGCGCAGCAGACCGCCTCGACCAGCGAGGTCGCCGGCGCAGGCCCTCGCCTCGGCCGCCGCCCGCTCGGCCGCGGCGCCCGCGTCCACTCCCGAACGCAGCATCGCGCAGGCCCACCGCAGCGGCAGCAGTTCGTATTCGCGGCATTGTTCGGACACCGTCGCGGCCACGTCGCGCGACCGGTCGAGATCACCGGCGGCCGCCGCCGACGCGGCGACCAGTAGACGGGACTTGACTCGGTGCCGGATCGACGGACCGGCCTCGGCGATCGCCAGCGCGGTCTCGGCATGCCGCAGCGCCGGCTCGGCGACCAGGCCCGAACCCGGTGCCGCCAGGGCGGTCTCGGCCGCCACCCAATGCCAGCGCAGCAGCGGGCGCTGCCCCTCGGAACGGGCGGGAAGATACGCCTGGCAACGATCCAGCAGTCGCGCCGCCAGATCCGGCCGGGCCGTCCCCAGCGCATCGGCAGCCAACCCGGTCAACGCGTCGCAAATCGCCTCCGCGCGCACCGGCTCGGGCACCGCCGCGCGGCCGGGCGCCAGCAGCGCCACCGCCCGGCCGTCCGCGACGGCGGCCCGCGTATGCCACCCGAGCTGGCGCAGCAGCGAGGCCTCGGCGCTGGCGGCCAGCGAGCGCAGCACCGGGTCACCGGTGGCGCGGTGGGTGCGCCGCAGTTCGGCGCGGGCGGCGGCATAGCGGCCCTGGCCACCCAGGACGACCGCGCGCAGCCAGGATTCGGGGGCATCGGCGGCGGTGGGCAATTCGGCAGCGGCGATACCGGGACGGGCACCGAAGGCGGCCTCGGCGAACACCGTGTCGCGCACGGACGGCCACCGCCGCGGGACCGCGGAAAACTGTTCCACCGACGCACCCTATCCGGCCGCGCACCGACCCGGCCGCGGCGCCGCAACGAACCGCGGGCAACCGTTCAGCATGAAGAAAGCCACGCCGATGTTTCCATCTCGTAAAACTGGGACCGGCTATCAGCCAGCACGTACGTTAGGAATTCGTATGCTTTTCGGATAATTAACCTGGACGCCTCGGCACGGCCATCCGGGTTCGTGAACATTCATCGAAACCGTGTCACCCGTCACATACCACACCCGCGGCGGGGAACGGGCCGGACACCCCATTCTTACAATGAAATGCGGTATGACCTGCCAATTTATGAGATCTCACAACTTTCGCCGGGATACCGGGCAACTTGGCCAACCGAACAGTATCGCTATCGGTGTCCCCGATGTAAATAGCAGGAAGGTTAAATCTGAGAGCTGCCGGTATTGAAATCGGCGACGGACAAACTATTGACTGGATTTCGCCGCGCGTCCTAACGTACGTCATCGCCGTCGTCGGCGCCGTGCGAAATTGCGGCGACCACGAACTGCGATCGCCGGGGCTCCGGCGACACGGTCCGAGCCCGATCTCGGCGAGGTCTCATCCGGCCACGCCGCGCCCGGGTCCGGACAGACCGCTGCTGACAAGCACCGCTCGACAACGCCGACGAGCTCGCACCACTAGGAGTTCACCATGCCCATGCCCACTCACCTCCCCGGACCGAACGCCGACATCTGGGATTGGCAGATGCGCGGCTCGTGCCGCGGAGTGGACTCCGCCGTCTTCTTCCATCCCGATGGTGAGCGCGGCCGCGCGCGCACGCAACGCGAGATGCGCGCCAAGGAGATCTGCCGCACCTGCCCGGTCCTCATGCAGTGCCGTAGCCATGCGCTGAAGGTCAGCGAGCCGTACGGGATCTGGGGCGGGATGTCGGAGACCGAGCGCGAGATGCACGCGCGGCGCAACCGCCGCCGGGTGACCGTCTGAACCGACCGCCCTCCCGGTCCGGACGGGCGGACGCCGAAATTCCTCCCATCCGAAACGCCCGGGGCGCCGAATGCCTAGCAAACACCCGGCCACTGAGCTACCGGCCGGTGAACACCGACTACAGGCGCGCAGGCCCGTCCGGTCACCGCCGATCAGCCTGCCGCGAGATGGCCAGAAGCCTTGCCACCTGTGGCCCCGGTGTACACGGCCCGGCCCGATGGAGGCATTCTGTTCATCTACAAGGGCCCCGTGTACGCGGAATTGGACACAGCGTTTCGCAGATTCCCCGGCGTGTCACGGCGTGTCGCACTAAAGACCCTCCGGCGTGTCGGGGAATGTCCGAAAACCGCTGAGCCACAGTCGGTTTGCCGATACCCCACCCGAGAGGAGGTCATAGCGGCACGCTACGGTAGTGGCCGATGACACAGAATGGAGCGTTGTGACAACGCGGCCGCCGGCCGCAGAGGGCGACTCGTTCCAGCAAGCAGTCGGGGACGGGGACGAGCGGGTGGAGACACCCCGCACAGACTCTGCGGTGACGGCACGCGCAGCCGAAAGTATCGAACTAGCCGCACTTCTCGTGCGCTGCGGCCGATCCGATCAGCAGGCGTTCGCCGAGCTGTACGACCGAACGTGCGCCCGGGTATTCGGCCTGGTGCTGCGTGTCCTACACGATCCCGGCTACGCGGAGGAGACGACCCAGGAGGTCTACCTCCAAATCTGGCGCACCGCAGCCAACTTCGACGCCGCCAAGGGGTCGGCGGTCACGTGGCTGATGACGCTCGCCCACCGCCGGGCGGTCGACCGCGTCCGTGCCGAGCAGGCACACGCCCAGCGCGAGGTCGCTTACGGCGCAAGCACTCTCGGTAACGAATTCGACGAGGTCACCGAAGAAGTAGGACGAAGACTCGACCAGCAGGCGGTACTGGAGGGTCTGGCCACCCTGACGCAGACGCAGCGAGAGGCCATCTCGCTCGCCTATTTCGGCGGCCGGACCTATGCGGAAGTAGCGGAGTATCTCGGCGTAGGGTTACCGACCGTTAAGTCTCGTATCCGCGATGGGTTGACAAGACTGAAGAAGAGTTTGGGAGTGACGTGAGATGAACGAAAGCCAGATCGATCTCGCGCACGCGGTCGCGCTCGGATCGATCGGCGACGAGGACCAGCGCGCAGTGCAGCAGCTACTCGACTCGGGTGACGAGCGGCTGCGCGCGGACTTCAACAGGGAAGTGCAGCTGACCAGAGAAGCTCTCACCGTGTTCTCCTCGGCGTCGGCCGACCAGCCGCCCGCCTCGCTCCGTGATCGTCTGCTGGCCGCCATCGCCGAGGACCAGGCTCCCGCGGCGGCCGCCCGCCACCCCCACCGGGTCACCCGCCATCACGACGGGACCGATTCCACCGCCCATCTGTGAACTCCGCGCGGACTCTCGTGCCGGAATCCGGATGAACAGTCGATGGCCGGACAGCCGCAACAACGAACGGGCCGTTCACATCCGAGGGATGTGAACGGCCCGTCGCTCGTTCGCCTGCTCAGTGAGCGTGACCGTGGTGGTCGCCCTCGTCCTCCTCGGCAGGCTTGTCGACCACGGCGCTCTCGGTGGTGAGCACCATGCGCGCGACCGACGCGGCGTTCAGCACCGCCGAGCGGGTCACCTTCACCGGGTCCACGACACCGTCGGTCACCAGGTCGCCGTAGGTGAGGGTGGCGGCGTTGAAGCCGTCCTTGCCCTCGGAGACCTTGCTGACCACGACCGCACCGTCGACACCGGCGTTGCTGGCGATCCAGTACAGCGGCGCCTGCAGTGCCTTGCGCACCACCTCGACACCGATGGCCTGGTCACCCGACAGCGAGTCGCGCAGCTCCACCAGCTTGGCCGCCGCCTGCACCAGCGCGGAGCCACCGCCGGGGACGATGCCCTCCTCGATGGCGGCCTTGGCCGCGTTCACCGCATCCTCGACGCGGTACTTGCGCTCCTTGAGCGCGGTCTCGGTGGCCGCACCGACCCGGATCACCGCGACGCCGCCGGACAGCTTGGCCAGCCGCTCCTCCAGCTTCTCGCGATCCCAGTCGGAATCGGTCGCCTCGATCTCGGCCCGCAGCTGGGCGACGCGGGCGTCGATGGCGTCCTGGGTGCCCGCACCGTCGACGATCGTGGTCTCCTCCTTGGACACGACCACGCGCCGCGCCTTGCCGAGCAGGTCCAGACCGGCCTCGCGCAGGCTGATGCCCAGATCCGGGTTGATCACGGTGCCGCCGGTGACGGTGGCCAGATCGTCCAGGAACGCCTTGCGGCGGTCGCCGAAGAACGGCGCCTTGACCGCGACGACCTTGAGCGTCTTGCGGATCGCGTTGACCACCAGGGTCGACAGCGGCTCGCCCTCGACGTCCTCGGCGATGATGACGACCGGCTTGCCGGTTTCGGCGATCTTCTCCAGCAGCGGCAGGAAGTCCGGCAGCGAGGAGATCTTCTCCCGGTGCAGCAGGATCAGGGCGTCCTCGAACACCGCCTCCTGCTTGTCGTGGTCGGTGACGAAGTAGCCCGACAGGTAACCCTTGTCGAACTGCACGCCCTCGGTGACCACGAGGTCGGTGCTCACCATGGAGGACTCCTCCACGGTGACCACGCCGTCCTTGCCGACCGTGGTCAGCGCCTTGCCGACCATCTCGCCGATCTCCTCGTCGCGCGAGGACACGGTGGCGACCTGCGCGATGGCCGACTCGCCGGAGACCGGCTTGGCGGCCGCCAGCAACGCCTCGGAGACCGCGTCGGCGGCCTTGCTGATACCCGCGCCCAGGGCGATCGGGTTGGCGCCGGCGGCGATGTTCTTCAGGCCGCCCTTGACCAGGGCCTGCGCCAGCACGGTGGCGGTGGTGGTGCCGTCGCCGGCGACGTCGTTGGTCTTGGTGGCGACGCTCTTGACCAGCTGCGCACCGAGGTTCTCGAAGGGGTCCTCGAGATCGATGTCGCGGGCGATGGTGACGCCGTCGTTGGTGACCGTCGGACCGCCGAACGCCTTGGCCAGCACCACATGCCGGCCACGCGGGCCCAGCGTGACCTTCACGGCGTCGGCAAGCTTGTCGACACCGCGCTCCATCGCCCGGCGAGCCTTCTCGTCGAACTCGATCTGCTTTGCCATAAGTCCTTTTCCTTGGATTCCAGGCGGAAACGACGTAGCCCCGGCCCCCGCTCGAGGGGACCGGGGCACTGTCGTTACGTCTCGATCCCGGCCTGCGCCGGGATGACCGCGCGAAGCGCGGTCACTTGTCGACGACGGCCAGCAGGTCGCGCGCCGACAGGATCAGGTACTCCTCGTTGTTGTACTTGATCTCGGTGCCGCCGTACTTCGAGTAGATGACGACGTCGCCTTCCTTGACGTCCAGCGGAATGCGCTTCTCGCCGTCCTCGTCCCACCGGCCGGGGCCGACGGCGACGACGGTGCCCTCCTGGGGCTTTTCCTTCGCCGTGTCGGGGATGACCAGGCCGGAGGCGGTCGTCGTCTCGGCCTCGTTGGCCTGGACGAGGATCTTGTCCTCGAGCGGCTTGATGTTCACGCTCGCCACGTTGAGCCCTCCACTTTCAGGGGATTCGTCGCGTCCGGGGCGGTTCCCCGGACTCACGGTTTCGGTCACGGTGTCGACCCTGTGCATAGCCCCGTCGTCGCGGGTGCCGGGACCCCTGCTCAGCAGTCGTAGCTGGCACCTGAGCAACATCCGCAGTGCCACCTAGCACTCTATACACGTGAGTGCCAGCGCTCAAGGCTGGGTAGTGCCGAGTGCTGTTACGAACGCGACCTATTCGACACGCCCGAAGCCGTGGCAATTGATCGCCGAAATCTGTAACGTTCGGATAACGGATTGTGACAGTATGGACGACGGCTCTGTGATGTTGCGCCCGCCGACCCCACACCGTGCCAGTTGGTGCTCTGTCACGTGATCCGTCGAGCATTACACAACTGCTTCACCCACCCGCGCGACGACCATCGCGCACGCCTGAGACGAGAGCAAGACCGCAAGTGATCGTTGGCCGGTCCCGACACCCGAACGGACAAGGGCCCGGCCGGATGCACTGCTCGGGCCGGCCGCCATCCATGCGGACGCCCGCGCTGTCCGTTCGAGATGGTCGGCGACACCGTGACCATCCGCTCGAAGGGAGGTGAACATGCGAACATCCCTCGGCATCTCCGCCGGGAACGAAGTGGTGTGCTCGGCACTTGTCGCCACCGCTCCGAACGGCGCTCAAAGCTTCGACTATCGGGTCGTGTCGGCGGACGCCGCACATTCCGATCTCGGTGATCTGGTGGCGTCGTCGATCGAACTGATGACGACCCAGATGCCCACCCGCGACGTCGTACACCCCGTCGGCGCGCACACCGCCGGGCTCCCGGCCCTGCACCCCGAGACCGCCGCCGGGCCGCCGGGCGCGATCGCGGTCGCCTACCGCGACCGGGAACAGGCCGTCGCGATCCGATCGGCGATCGGCCGCCAGCGCCGCGATGTCCAGCTCATCCCCGAGAGCACCGCCGCCCTCACCTACCTGCGCCACACCGGCCTGCTCGACCGGTACGAGACGGTCGCGATCGTCGACCTGGGCGCCTCGGGCATGACGGTCACCGTGGCGGACCTGGCCGACGACACCGCGCTGCGCTCCGAGCGCACGACCGCCGTCAGCGGCACCGCCGTCGACGAACTCATCTACCACCACCTGCTGGACTGCCATTTCGCTCGCCGCGGCACCCGCCCCAACCGCGGCATGCTCATCAACCGCAGCCGCGCGGCCAAGGAGCACCTGTCCATCGCCCCGGCCGTGACCATCGACCACGTGGCCGGTCAGCCGCTGAAGCTGACCCGCGCCGACTTCGAGGAGTTGATCGCGGACCTGGTGCGCGAGGCCGCGGTGTTCGCCGCCGCGGTGTTCTCCCGCGCGCCGAAGCTGCCCGAGGCGGTCGCGGTGATCGGCGGCGGCGCCAATATCCCGACCGTTGTCGCCGGTCTCGACGAGCTGCTCGACGTCCCGGTGCTCACCGTGCCGGAGCCCGAGGCCGCGACGGCGAAGGGTGCCGCGCTGGTGGCGGATTCGGCGCAGCCGTCCGCCTTCCCGGTGATCAGCCTGGGCTCCGACGCCTCCACCGGCACCTTCACCAAGCTGGTCGGCACCCTGGCCGGGGCGGTCGTCGTGGTGGGGTTGGTGGTCGGCTACGGCATCAAGGAGCTGGTGCCCGCCGACGGCCACGACGTCAGCCCCGTGGGCACCAGCGATACCGCGCAGCTCACCACCACGGCGACGCCGTCGCCCACGCCGAGCGGCTCCACCACCACCGCCGGGCAGACCCAGCCGGGCCGGACCCAGCCCGGGCGGCAACCCGCGAGCAGTTCCGCCCCCGTGTCCCCGTCGGAATCCGGCCAGCCGTCGACAACCACCGCCAACCAGGCGCCCTCGTCCACCACCACCACCGCGCCGCAGCTGCGCCCGGACCCGAACCTGCCGCAGATCCCCCTGCCCGACCTGCCACGCCTGTTCGGCCCGCTGATGGGCACCACCACGCCCGAAACCTCCATCCCCCAGGGTGCGTCCCCCACCCCCACCCCCAACCGCCCCTCCGTACTCCCGAAAGCCAATTCAGGCTCCGCAGGCATGGCCCCGGTCCAACCCACCGACTGATCCCGGCCAAAAGCACGCCGGGAAACGGGAAGTGCACGAGCACACCGGAAAATGACGCGCACGAGCACACCGGAAAATGACGTGCACGAGCACACCGGAAGATGACATGCACGAGCACACCGGAAGATGACGCCGCACGAGCACACCGGGATATGGAGCTGCACGCGCGTGCCCGGAGGTAGGCCGCGCACGAACACACTGAGGACGTAGGGCTCACACGCGTATGGGGCGGGAAGTAGATCGCGCAAGCGCGCCGGGAAAGTAGGTCGCGCACGCACGCGCGGGAGAGTAGGTCGCGCACACACACGCCGAGAAGCAGGCCACGCACACACGCCGACAACCAGGCCACGCACACACGCCGACAACCAGGCCCCGCCCAGCCACCCAGAAAGACAGGCCGCCCCGACGCCGGGAGGGAGCCCAGCCCCCGAGCCCGGGGGGAAGGCGCG
>NZ_JARWQD010000119.1 GCF_029869545.1 Nocardia wallacei
ACCGTCGGCGACTAGCGGCCGACGACACTTCAGGCAATGCCGTCCGGACATGCGAAAGGCGCCTCGCTCACCATTGAACGCGGCGCCTTCGTCATCCAAACAGCCTGTTACGCAACGCCTTCCGCACGCGCGGTGGAGGCCACGGCCTCGGCCACGGCGGGGGCGACCCGCGGGTCCAGGGGGCTCGGGATGATCTTGTCCCGGGACAGCTCGTCGCCCAGCACGCTGAAGATCGCGTTGGCGGCGGCCACCTTCATGCCCTCGGTGATGCGGCGCGCCCCCGCATCCAGCGCACCCTTGAACACGCCGGGGAACGCGAGCACATTGTTGATCTGGTTCGGGAAGTCGCTGCGACCGGTGGCCACGACCGCGGCGTACTTGTGCGCCACCTCGGGGTGGATCTCCGGATCCGGATTCGACATCGCGAACACGATCGACTCCGGCGCCATCGACGCGATCAGGTCCTCGGCGATGGTCCCGGCCGACAGGCCCAGGAACACATCGGCACCGGCCATCGCCTCGGCGGCGCCACCGCTGAGGCCGCGCGGGTTGGTGCGCTGGGCCAGCTCGGCCTTGATGTCGTTGAGGTCGGCGCGCTCGCGGCCCACGATGCCGCGCGAGTCGAGCACCACGATGTCCGAAACACCCGCGGCCAGCAGGATATTGGTGCAGGCGACACCGGCGGCACCGGCGCCCGACACCACGACCTTCATGCCCGAGATATCGCGTCCGAGCACCTTGGCGGCACCGTTGAGCGCCGCCAGCACCACGATGGCGGTGCCGTGCTGATCGTCGTGCATCACGGGGCAGTCCAGCGCCTCGATGACCCGCTTCTCGATCTCGAAGCAGCGCGGCGCCGAGATGTCCTCCAGGTTCACCGCGCCGAAGCTCGGGCGCAGCCGGACCAGCGTCTCCACGATCTCGTCGACATCCTTGGTGTCGAGCACGATCGGAATCGAGTCCAGCCCCGCGAACTTCTTGAACAGCGCGGCCTTGCCCTCCATCACCGGCAGCGAGGCGCGCGGGCCGATATCGCCCAGGCCCAGCACGGCGGTGCCGTCGCTGACCACCACGACCAGCCGGTCGGTCCAGGTGTAGCGCTTGGCCAGCGCCTCGTCCTTGGCGATGGCCCGGCTGACCTGCGCGACACCCGGGGTGTAGGCGATGGACAGATCACGCTGGGTCTCGAGCGGGGCCGCAAGTTCCACCGAGAGCTTGCCTCCGAGGTGTCCCGCGAAAATCTCTTCGTGCGTAATAGCGGACAGGCTGGCCGCATCATTCTCACGGCTCGCCGTGGCGGCGTTCGGTGCGTCAGTCACGGGTGACACGATCTCACTCCTGCTCGGTGGTGGCTAGCCCGGCCTGCGGTTACCGCCGGGTATCAGGATTAGGGGTTTTTCGGGTTACGGACAGGGTGTGCGGACCACGCGCGAGCATGGCGCGAAACACCCCGCGCCGGTTATATCGCGACGAGTGATACGGGGCATTACGGCATACGGTTTGCGTATCGCTGCACAGAGCTGTCGAGCGAGAACCGGACGGGTGGGCCCGGGCAATGCTGTGGGGTGATCCGCGATCCGGAGCCGTGCGTCACGAAGCGTAGGTCACCAACCGTCCCCGACCGGGCGGTGGCGTCGGCCGGGAATCCGCAACATTCTGCCAGCTGAGGCGGGGCCTTGCCAAATCGCCTCGCGGTACGTGCTGTCATCTCCCGAGGGTAGCGGCCCCGAATTACCCCTGCGTAAGCGGAAACTCGCAGCTCGGCAGGTGGTGAATGCGAACTGTCGCACCGGCCGTGGCGTTCCGCATGTGAGGAGTTCCGGTCGCCGATCCGGTTCCGGCCAATAGCATGCCGGAAAAGGAGGGCGGTTAGGCGGGCGTGAGGTCCGCGTGCTGGGGCGTCTCCCCCGGGTCGCACTGCTCCGGACGGACCCAGACCGATTCCACGCCGCCCGCGCGCAGGCGGACCCGCCAGTCGCTGGCCGGGCCGGGGTGGTCGGTGCGGCGGTGCATGCCGCGGGTCTCGGCGCGGGCCAGCGCGCTGTATTTGGTCCAGCGCGCCACGGCCAGCAGTGCCGCCGCCTGCCGGGCGCGCAGCCGGTCCGGCCCCGTGCCGCCGAGGTCGGCCTCGGTCACCGGCCACATGCCGTCGAGTTCGGCGATGCTGTCGCGCAGGCTGCCCGCGCTGCGCCAGTAACTGCGGCGCAGCGGCAGCGTGTGCTCCTGCACCAGGCCGACCACCGCGCGCGGATCGATCCCGGCCGTGGCGTTGAGCCCCGCACCGGGTGCGGGACGAGCCTTGCCCACCCGCGGACGACGCCCCGCGAATCCGGCCGCGCCCGCACCCGCCCACACCCCCGACGAGATCGCCCACGCCCCGCCCTGGCCGCCGAACCCTCCGACCGCGCCGGTGACGGGCTCGCGCGTGGTCACGTCGCCTGCGCCGAACAGCCCGGGAACCGTAGTGGCACAGTCGAATCCGGCCAACCGGACGCCGCCGGTGCCGCGCACCGTGCCCTCCAGGACCGCGCGCAGCGGCACCCGCGCGGAACCCGGCGCGGCGAACAGCGGGGTGCGCGCCAGCTGCTTGCGCAGCGGGCCGGGGATCTCGTCCAGCGCCGCGTAGACCCGGCGGCCGTCGGCGAGGGCGGCGAAGGCCTCGGCCCGGGATCCGAATCCGGCGCCGCCCAGCGCGGTCCCGGATTCGTCGTAGAGGGTGGCGAAATGCAGCGCGAGGTCGGGCGCCGGCGCCATATTCGGCCCCGGCACCTCGTCGGCCACCGCGGCACAGCGCCGGTCGCCCACCGGCGTCAGGGCGTAGGCGTTGGAGAACTCCATGCCGGACAGTTCCCCGCCGACCTCGGCGGCCATCAGCAGGCCGTCGCCGGTGTCGACGTCGCTGCCCGCGCCCCCGGACAGGAACGCGCAGCCGCCGGTCGCGAGCACCACCGCCCCGGCCCGCACGGTCCAGGAGTCGAATCCGTTACGCGCCCGCACCCCCGCGGCACCGGATACGACGCCGTCGGAATCGACGAGTAATTGCAGCGCCGGATGATGGTCGAGAATGCGCACCCCCGCCACGATCAGGCTGCGGCGCATCCGGCCCAGATATCGCGCGCCGTCCAGGCGCACCCGGGCGGGGCGGCCCGCCCGTTCTCCCGGAAATTGATAACCCCAGCGGACCAACTGCTCCACCCGGCGGTGCGTCTCCTCCAGCACCCGGTGCATCCACTCCGGATCGCCCAGCTCGCCGCCGTGGCGGAAGCTTCGCTCCACCGCCTCCTCGCGCGCCCGTCCGGGCGGGATATTCCACAGGGCGACAGACCCTTTCGCGGTCGGGCCACTACTGCCGCAGCGACCCTTGTCGACCAGCACCACACGCGCACCGGCGTGTGCGGCGGCGAGGGCGGCCCAGGCCCCGGCGGGACCGCCACCCAGCACCAGTACATCGGCCGCTGTGTCGCTCACAAAGAAAAATATTCGGCCACAATTCATCCGACCGCAACCGTTACGCGAGGCTCAATTCCACCATTGCGTAACCAACAGATAACCCGCCGCCACAAAAACGACTACCGACCCGGAAAAGGCCGCAAAACCTCGACGCCGGTCGGCGAAAATCTGCGCCGCCACGGCCACCGCCGACAGCGCGATATGCCACGCCAGCGTCGCCGTGCCGGGTCCCGGGAACCCGCGCCGCTGACCCACGAACTCGGCCCCGATCAACACGGCGGTCAACACCACCAGACCACCGGCAACGATCCCGCTCAGTGCGCGAAGCAGTCTCATGCCCTACTCCGCGCTCACGACGCGATCACCGGCACCCCCGACGCCTTGCCCACCAGCTCCTCGAATTGGTCCGGGGCGGTGGTGAATTCGCCCAGCCGGATGGTCTTGTTGGTGCCGTGGTAGTCCGACGAGCCGGTGGTGATCAGGCCCAGTTCGGCGGCCAGGTCGCGCAGCACCGCACGGTCGGCCGCGCTGTGGTCGGGATGGTCGACCTCCAGCCCGCCCAGGCCCAGGGTCGCCAGCTCCCGGATGTCGTCGACGGCGAGCATCCGGCCGCGCTTGCGGGCCCGCGCGTGCGCGACCACGGTGACGCCGCCCGCGGCGGCGACCATCTCCACCGCACGGCGCAGCGGGGTGTCGGCCTTCTCCACGTAATAGCGGCCGCGCGGCGCCAGCAGGTCCACGAACGCCGCGTCCACCGTCGGCACCACCCCGGCCGCCACCAGGGCCCGCGCCAGGTGCGGCCGCCCCGCGGACGGTCCCGCCGAGGCCAGCACCTGCTCCGGATCGACCGGAAGGCCGTCGGCCGCCATCTTTTCCGCCATCGAGCGCACCCGCGCGACCCGCTCGGCCCGCAGCCGCTCCCGCTCCCGAGCGAACGCGGCGTCGCCGGGATCGAACAGGTAGGCCAGCAGATGCACCGGCACCGGCCAGCCGTCCTCCCCCAGGCCCACGCACGACATCTCCATGCCCCGCACCAGGGTCGTCCCGCGCGGCAGTGCCTCGGCGGCCTGGGCCCAGCCGGAGGTGGTGTCGTGGTCGGTGATCGCCACGACGTCGAGACCGGCCGCGGCGGCGTGGCGAACCAGTTCCGCGGGGGTATCGGTGCCGTCGGAGGCGGTGGAGTGGGTATGCAGGTCGATGCGCACCCTGTCCATCTTGCCGAAGTTCGTTTCGGCCCCGGCGATCACGGTGCGGTGCCGCCGCGATCGGGCCGCCCGCGGCACGCGACATGGTCCGGCCGCTCGGTCGGCGGTCGCTGCGATCGGGGCCGACTACCATCCACCCAATGCCGCAGATTCCACCCATGCCGTCGTTCCGTGGACGTGGGAAGACAGACGGCCCGGTGCCACGGATACCCGTGCCGACCGCGCGGGCCATCGTCGACTGCGCGGTCTACGTGGACGGGCACCGGCTGCCCGGCCGCATCACCCCCGCCGACGGCCTCGCCGAGGTCCGCGAGCGCAAGGCCGGATTCGTGTGGGTCGGGCTGCACGCGCCCGACGAGCACCAGATGGCCGAGATAGCAGGGATATTCGGGCTGCACCACCTGGCCGCCGAGGATGCCGTGCACGCCCACCAGCGGCCGAAGCTGGAGCGTTACGACGACGATCTGTTCCTGGTGTTGCGCACCGTGAAATACGTCGAGCACGACCTGCACGCGGTCAGCGAGATCGTCGAGACCGGCGAGATCATGGTCTTCGTCGGCCGCGATTTCGTCGTCACGGTGCGGCACGGCGAACACACCGGACTGACAGGGGTCCGGCGCGAGCTGGAGGCCGACCCGCAGCAGCTCGCCCTCGGACCGGGTGCGGTGCTGCATTCGATCGCCGACCACGTCGTCGACTCCTACATCTCGGTCACCCAGGAGGTCGAGTCCGACGTAGAGGAGATGGAGGAGGAGGTGTTCACGCCCCGCAGCCGCCTCTCCGTGGAGTCGATCTACCAGCTCAAGCGCGAGGTCGTCGAGCTGCGGCGGGCGGTCAATCCGCTGGCGCTCCCGCTGCAGGTGCTCTCGCGCGGCACGGATGTGCCGGTGCCCAAGGAGGTGCGGCGCTACCTGCGCGACGTCGCCGACCACCACACCGCGGTCGCCGAGCGCATCAGCGACTTCGACGACGCGCTGAGTTCGCTGATCAACGCGGCGCTGGCGAAGGTGACCGTGCAGCAGAACACCGATATGCGCAGGATCTCGTCGTGGGTGGCGATCGCGGCCGTGCCGACGATGACCGCCGGAATCTACGGCATGAACTTCGATTTCATGCCGGAGCTGCACTGGAAGTACGGCTACCTGATGGTCTGGATCATCATTCTCACCGTCTGCGGCGGCCTGCTCTACGCGTTGCGCCGCAACCACTGGCTGTAGGAACCGCGACGCGAAAAGCGTTGCGCTACAGGCTCGCTGCCCCGCGTTCGGGGTCCCGCACATCGATCCCCGCCTCGGCCCACGCCTCCCGCAGCGCCGCCGCACCGCGCACTCGCACCCACGCCGCCTCGGTCGCCGTGATCGGCGCGACGGACAGAAAACGTACGGGCTCAGCGGGTTCGGGCAGATCGACCGGAGGGAGTTCGGCCGGGCTCAGCAGCGCCGCGGTGAAAGGTGCGTTGTGCCACAACGGTTCTCCCAGATCCAGCAGCGCATCCTCTTGCAGCACAACGCCTTCCACCGCGGGCGAGGCGATGAGCACGCCGAGGCCGCGGGTCAGCCCGGCATGGCCACCCACGCCGCCGCGCAGGGTCAGCACCAGTTCCGCGCGCGGGCCCCGCAGCGGATCGGCCAGCTCGGACGCGGGATCGGTCATCGGGTGCCGGGCCCCGCCCACCGTCACGTAGTGCACGAACTCGCCGTCGGGGATGCGCAGGATCTCGATCGGCTCCAGCCCCAGGAACGTCACAGATGCCGAATCGGCGGTGGGCACATCGAAATGCCCGAGCGCCGCGGCTCGGACCTTGCCGAGAACATCCATCGGCTACAGCGCCAGCCGCGCCAGCATGTCGCGGGCCTGCTCGGCCGCCTTCGGCTCGCACAGCACGTCGTAGCGCCCGGCCACCAGCTGCATGGTGGAAGCGAAGTCGCGCTGACCGCGGGTGGCGGCGTAGGGGATCGAGGTCGAGATGACGCCGAAGATGACACCGCCCACCAGGCCGACCGCGAGCGGCCCGAGGGCGCCGCCGGTGGTGAACAGGCTCAGCAGCAGACCCAGGAACAACCCCAGCCAGGCACCCGACACCATGCCCCCGCCGATGACCTTGCCCCAGGTCAGCCGGTACAGCACCCGCTCGACCTGCATCAGGTCGACGCCGACGATCGTCACGTTCTCCACCGCGAAGTGATTGTCGGCCAGGTAGTCGACCGCCTTCTGCGCCTCGGCGTAGGTCGGATACGACCCGACCGGCCAGCCGGACGGGGGTGTCGGCAGACCCGGCCGGTTGCGATTCGAGCTCCCCAACGGATTGGTCATATCCCCCATCATGCTAGTTCCGGAGCCGACCGTGTACCCACACGCCCCGAACTCGCCGCGTGTCAGTCCAGGCTCACACCTACCGCCTCGTCCGAATCAGAGCCGCTCGCGCCCTTCCGGGCACGCGAAATGCCCTCCGTGGCCGAGCAGACCGGCCGGAGAGGCGCTCCGCGGGGGTTCCGGTACGGGCTCAGTCCTCCCGCGCGGGCGGCACGAAGCGCGTGGTGCGCTGCAGCCCCGCCGCGCGGCCCTTGTCGGCGATCACCTGCGCCATCTTCGCGCTCGCCTCGTCGATCATCTCGTCGCCGAGCATGGCCGCCCCGCGCGCACCACCCTCGACCGAGGTGTGGAAGGCGTAGGCGTCGAGGATCTCCTCGGCCCGGTCGTAGTCGGCCTGCCGGGGCGAGAAGATCTCGTTGGCGGGCTCGATCTGCGAGGGATGCAGCACCCACTTGCCGTCGAAACCCAGTGCGGCCGTGCGGTTCGCGGCCCGGCGGAAGCCGTCGAGATCGCGCACCTGCAGGTAGGGGCCGTCGATGGCCTGCAGCCCGTGGGCGCGCGCGGCGAGCAGGATCGTCATCAGGATGTGGTGGTAGGCGTCGCCGGTGTCGTACCCCTCCGGCTGCTCCCCGACCACCAGCGTGCGCATGTTGATGCTGGCCATGAAGTCGGCCGGGCCGAACACCAGCGTCTGCACCCGCGGGCTGGCCGTGGCGATCTCGTCGATATTGCGCAACCCCTGGGCATTCTCGATCTGCGGTTCGATGGCGATGCGGCCCACCTCGAGCCCACCCGACTTCTCCAGCTGGGTCAGCAGCAGATCCAGCGCCCGCACCTGACCCGCGTCGGCGACCTTGGGCAGCAGCAGCGCATCCAGTTCCGCACCCGCGCCGTCGACCACCGAGATCACATCGGCGTAGGTCCACCGGGTGGTCCAGTCGTTGACCCGCACCACGCGAATCTGCCTGCCCCAGCCGGGTTCGTTGAGCGCCGCGACGATGTTCGCGCGGGCCGTCGCCTTGGCGGCCGGGGCCACCGCGTCCTCGAGGTCGAGGAAGATCTCGTCGGCGGGCAGGCCCTTGGCCTTCTCGATCATCTTGGGGTTGCTGCCGGGGACGGCGAGCACCGAGCGACGGGAGGGGGTGAGCCCGGTACGGCGAGTTGACATGCACGGCTCCTGATGTTCGTGATTCGGGCGCTGCACCACATAGCCTTGCAACATGGCAGCGACGAAGGTCTTTGCCGCCCGGCTGGCGGGCCTGGTGGTGCTCGGTCCGGACGGGGAGTCTATCGGCCGCGTCCGGGACGTGGTGATCTCCATCCGCTACGACCGCCAGCAACCCCGGGTGCTCGGACTCCTCGTGGAACTGCCCACGCGCAGGCGGATTTTCGTGCCGATGCTCCGGGTGACCGCGATCGAACCGGGTTCGGTGAACCTCAGCACCGGCACCGTGAGCCTGCGCCGCTTCCAGCAGCGGCACGGCGAAATGCTGGCCCTGGCACAGCTTCTCGACTCCACCGTGCGGGTCGAGAAGCCGGAGCTGCCCGATCTGGAGGGCGTCGATGTACTCGTGATCGACCTGGGCATCGAGCAGACCCGCACCCGCGACTGGGTGGTGTCGAAGGTGGCGGTGCGCGAGCGCCGGGGTCTGGGCCGCGCGCTGCGCCGCCGCGGCGCCACGCACGTGGTGAACTGGTCCGATCTGCGCGGGCTGACCCAGCAGGAACTGAACATGCCCGGCCAGAGCGTCGCCGCGCTGCTCGAACAGTACGAGGGCCTGCGCCCGGCCGACGTCGCGCACCTGCTGCGCGAGCTCCCGGCCAAGCGCCGCATCGAACTGGCCCGGGCCCTCGACGACGAACGCCTCGCCGACGTGCTGCAGGAGCTGCCGGAGGCCGACCAGATCGAGGTGGTGCAGCAGCTGGGCACCGAGCGCGCCGCCGACGTGCTCGAGGCGATGGATCCCGACGACGCCGCCGACCTGCTCGGCGAGCTGCCCACCGGCGAGGCGGAAGCGCTGCTGTCGCTGATGGATCCGGAGGAGTCCGAGCCGGTGCGCCGCCTGCTCGAATACTCCCCGTACACCGCCGGCGGCATGATGACCCCGGCGCCGGTGGTGCTCACCCCGGCCGCCACGGTCGCCGAGGCCCTGGCCCGGGTCCGCGATCCGGACCTGACACCGGCGCTGGCGTCGATGGTGTTCGTGGTCCGCCCGCCCACGTCCACCCCGACCGGCCGATACCTCGGCTGCGTCCATATTCAACAGCTGCTGCGCGAACCCCCGGCAACCCTGGTCGGCGGGCTGGTCGACAAGGATCTGGCGCGCCTGCAGACCGAGGCGCCGCTGGGCGTGGTCACCCGCTATTTCGCCACCTACAACCTGGTCTGCGGGCCGGTGGTCGATGCGGAGAATCACCTCTTGGGCGCGGTGACCGTGGACGACGTCCTCGACCATCTGCTGCCCGAGGACTGGCGCGAGCGGGACGAGGAGTCGCACGCGATTTCCTCCGGTGCGCACGCGGCGGCCGGAGGGCAGGGCCTCACCACCGGAGAGGACACACCATGACCGAACGCAACGACAAACCGCGCGGACGGCTCGAAACGCCGGTCGAGAATCGGTTCCGATTCGATTTCGACGCCGAGGCGCTGGCGCGCAGCAGCGAACGGGTCGCCCGGTTCCTGGGCACGGGCCGCTATCTGGCGCTGCAGACGGTCATCGTGGTCGTCTGGATCCTGCTCAACGTCTTCGCGATCCGGCTGCGCTGGGACCCGTACCCGTTCATCCTGCTCAATCTGGCCTTCTCGACCCAGGCCGCGTACGCCGCGCCGCTGATCCTGCTGGCCCAGAACCGCCAGGACAACCGGGACCGGGTCTCACTGGAGGAGGATCGCGCCCGCGCCGCGCAGACCAAGGCCGACACCGAATTCCTGGCCCGCGAGCTGGCGGCGTTGCGGATCGCGGTCGGCGAGGTCACCACGCGCGACTATCTTCGTCGAGAGCTGGAGGACATCAAGGACGCGCTGACGCGCCTCGAGCTCAGTGCCTCGATGGACGACGAAGATTCTGTTCCATCTCCCAAATCGAGGAAGACTACCGATCGAAAGAGGGGTCGGGTACCTATTTCGCCACAAATCGATGGCAACTGACCGCAAATATCGATAACAACAAGCTGACCGCCGGGTAACCTGGATCACGTTGCGGGAAGTGACTGACCCAGACAGTGGGTAGGGGCTCAGTCACCGAATGGCTACGAGGGGATTGGTGTGCCGATGCGAATGTCTGGTCCGATAACCGTGTCGGCGTTGGTGGTTGCGGGGTTGATGGCCTCGGGATCGGCGCAGCACACGCCCGTCCGCACCAGCGCACCCAAGGCGGCCGACGCCCAGCTGGCGGCCGCGACCGCGCCGACGGATCCCGGAAGTACCCCCGCCGACCAATCGGCGGGCCTGGTTCCCGCGGCCCCGGAACCGCCGCGCAAACTCCGCGCGATGACCACGCCCGCCGACGGCCTGCCGCCGTTCGCCGGTACGGTTCCGCTGCGCGATATCGCGCTGCCCGGCGGCGGCGCCCTGGGCATCCCGGAGGTCGTGCTGGCCGCCTACCGCAATGCCGAGCTGGCGATGCAGTCCTCGGCGCCCAACTGCGGGCTGAGCTGGCATCTGCTCGCCGGTATCGGCCGCATCGAATCCGGCCATGCCCGGCACGGGCAGACCGATGCCGCCGGGACCACCACCAACACCATCTTCGGTCCCGCGCTGGACGGCACGCTGCCCGGCAACGAGATCATCAAGGCCGCCGACGGCGGCTATGTGCGCGCGGTGGGGCCGATGCAGTTCCTACCGGGCACCTGGGCGCACTACGCCTCCGACGGCAACGGCGACGGCGTGTCCGATCCGAACAACGTCTTCGACGCCTCGCTCGGCGCCGCCAAGTATCTGTGCTCGGGCGGGCTGGACCTGCGCGACCCGCAGCAGGAGCTGCGCTCGGTGCTGCGCTACAACAACTCGCTGTCCTACGCGGCGAACGTGCTGAGCTGGTCCAACGCCTACAAGACCGGGGGCGCGCCCACCCGGGTCGACATCTCCCCCGACCTGATCCCGCCCGGCACCATGCAGACGCCGCCCTCCGGGGCGGACATGATGGCGGTCAATTCCACGGTCCCGGCCCCGAGCGGCGAGGCGCCGCCGCCCGAGACCGCGACGACCACCGTGCAGCCGCCGATGCAGCAGACCCAGGTCATGATCAATATCCCGGGCCTGCCGCCGATCCCGTGCGGCATCTTCTGCCCGCCGCCTCCGCCGCAGCCGTGCGATCAGGTGGTGGTTCCGGCGCCGATGCCGAAGCCGGGCGAGCCGGTCGAGCAGCAGCGGTGGGCGCCCGGCGACCCGGTCCGGCCCGCCGACGCGCAGCACGCCGATCCGAATGCGCCGCTGGACCCGAACGCCCAGCCGCGCCCGGCGACCTGCGCGCAGCCGCAGGGCCAGCCGGTGCCCGGACAGCCGAACGCGCAACAGCCCCCGGCACCCGCGCCGGAGGCCGCGGCACCGGAGCAGCAACAGGCCGAAACCCCGGCGAAGACACCGGAACCCGGCCCGGTGGAGCCCACCGAACCGGCCGAATCGGTCGCCCCGCTGCCGCCCCCGGCACCGGCCATGACCTTGCCCTTCGGCATCGTCATCCCGCTGCCGCCGGCGGCCTAGGGAGTCCGGGCGTAGCCAAACCGGAAACATGGTCACGAAGCAGTAACGAAAAGGTCTCGGATGCGGTAACCTGATCTCGTTGTGTCACGAAAAGCTCACAGCGAGCAATGGAGGGTCACCGCACCGTGGGACGTCACCGCAAACAACCTGCTAGGAATGTTGGACGCGGATCTGTTATCGCATTGACTGGGCTCGTACCCGCGGGAGTCGTCGCCGTGAGCGCGGCGTCGGCCGCGGAAGTGAACACCGCCGAGCACGCGACATTGTCTGCGCTGCAAGCGGATTCCGACGACCAGGCCGCCAGACCCGAGCCGGCCGCGCCGGACGACGGACTTCTCAAGGCGGCCAAGCACACCGGGCCGCCGGTCGTGAAAACCGTTGCGCAGCCGGACGGCCGGGCCCCGGCCGATCTCCCCGCCGGGCCGCTGGGCCTGCCCGGTATCGCGCAGGCCGCCTACCAGAACGCCGAACGCGTACTGGCACAGGAGAATCCGAACTGCCACATGCCGTGGTCGGTGCTCGCGGGCATCGGGCAGGTGGAGTCGCACCACGCCTACGGCAAGGCCGACGCCAAGGGCTACCCGCTCGACCCGATCTACGGCCCGGTGCTCGACGGCAGCCTGGGCGGCAACCAGGTCGTGCGCGCCACCGACGGCGAACTCGACGGCGGCATGCAGTCCTACACCCGCGCCGTCGGTCCGATGCAGTTCCTCCCTGAAACCTGGCGCAAGTACGCGGCCGACGGCGACGCCGACGGCATCTCCGACCCGCAGAACCTGTTCGACGCCGCCCTCACCGCCGGCAAGTACCTCTGCTCCGGCGACCTGGACATGAACGACCTCTCCCAACAGTCCCGCGCCATCATGCGCTACAACAACTCCATGGCCTACGTCGCCAACGTCATGGCCTGGGAGGCCGCCTACCGCACCGGCATAGCCCCCCAGTCAGCCCAACTCCCCCGCATCTGATCCCGGCCAAAAGCGTGCCGGGGAATAAGGCTGGGCAACGCCCGCCGGGAACGTGCCGGGAAATAAGGCTGGGCAACGCCCGCCGGGAATAAGGTAGGCACCCGCCGGAAACACGGAGGGCAAGCGCCCGCCCGAGATGCTGAAGGGACACCTCTACCCCGCGTGCGTGGCCTTCCTCATCCCGGCGTGCCCTTCCTTGTCCCCGGCCTGCCCTTCCGCATCGCGGCGCGCCCTCACCTCATCCTGGCGTGGCCTTCCTCATCCCCGGCGTGCTTTTGGCCGGGGGTGGGCAACTAGACTCGGGCGTATGCCAGTGGTTACGGAATCGGATGTGCGGGGCGCGCTCGCCAAGGTGAACGACCCGGAGATCCGCAAGCCGATCACCGAACTGGGCATGGTGAAGAGCGTCGCGATCGGCGCCGACAGCAGTGTCCACGTCGAGATCTACCTGACGACGGCGGCGTGCCCGCTGCGGACCACGCTGACCGATATGGTGTCCCGGGCCGTCGCCGACGTGCCGGGCGCCGGGGCGGTCAGCGTCGAACTCGACGTGATGAGCGACGAGCAGCGCACCGAACTGCGCAAGAAGCTGCGCGGCGATTCGGCCGAGCCGGTGATCCCGTTCGCCCAGCCCGGCTCGATGACCCGGGTGTACGCGGTGGCGTCGGGTAAGGGCGGCGTCGGAAAGTCCAGTGTGACGGTCAATCTCGCGGCGTCGATGGCCGCGCGCGGACTGTCGGTGGGCGTCCTCGATGCCGACATCTACGGCCACTCGGTCCCGCGCATGCTCGGCACCGACCAGCGCCCCACCCAGGTGGAGCGGATGATCATGCCGCCCGTCGCACACGACGTGAAGGTCATCTCGATCGCCATGTTCACCCAGGGCAACACGCCCGTGGTGTGGCGCGGGCCGATGCTGCACCGGGCCCTGCAGCAGTTCCTCGCCGACGTGTTCTGGGGCGACCTCGACGTCCTGCTGCTGGACCTCCCGCCCGGCACCGGCGACGTCGCGATCTCGATCGCCCAGCTGATCCCCAACGCCGAGATCCTGGTGGTCACCACGCCACAGCCCGCCGCCGCCGAGGTGGCCGAGCGGGCCGGTGCCATCGCGTTGCAGACCCGCCAGCGCATCGCGGGCGTGGTGGAGAACATGTCCTGGCTGGACCTGCCCGACGGCACCCGCATGGACCTCTACGGTTCCGGCGGCGGCCAGGCCGGCGCCGACCGCCTCACCCAGGCCGTCGGCGCCGAGGTCCCCCTGCTGGGCCAGATCCCGATCACCCAGGAACTGCGCGAATCCGGCGACGAGGGCACCCCGATCGTGCTCCGTGCCCCCGAAGACCCCGCCGCACAGGCCCTGCAAAGCATCGCCGACAAACTCGCCGTCCGCCGCCGCGGCCTCGCAGGCATGTCCCTCGGCATCGACACCACCCGCCACCTGTAGCGAAGCCCTTTCCCGCACCCACTCATGCAACAAGTGCGGGAACGCAAGCGCTAGAGGATGTTCCAGACCAGGGGGGTGCCCTGGCGGAGGCCCTCTATGCGGCGTAGGACCTCTCGGGCGCTGGGCGATCCGGGGGTGGACTTGTAGGCGTTGGTGGTGATCATGCGGAGCTCGCGCAGGTCGCGGAGCCAGCCGAAGCCGGGCCAGGTGCGGATGTCGAAACCGTAGTCGCGGCAGAACGTGTCGTACTCGGCGGGATGGTGGGCGAAGCGACGGCAGTGCACCTCGAGGGTCACCAGATCCCACTCGGGCTGACCGATCGTCACGCTCTCCCAGTCGCACAGCACGCTGCGCTCGGTCACGTTGTCCCACAGGGTGTTCCGGTGGTGGGCGTCGCCGTGGATCAGTCCCGGCGGCAGCACGTAGGTGATCTCGTCCCAGCCCGCCGCCAGGCGGTTCCGCTCGGCGCGCAGCAGCCGCCGATCGCTGGGCGGCAGGATCGTGTTGGCGTCGATGGCCCGGGCGATACGAGCGAAGGTGTCGCGCAGATGCCGCGTCGGCAGCCACTGCGCCGGGCGGCTGCGCAGCGTGTGCAGCCGGGCCAGCGGCGCGGCCAGATCCGCGGCGACGATCTCGCGCTGCTGGGGCAGGTAGCGCCAGAACGTGACCGCGCACCCGTCGATCTCGACCGGCTGCACGGCCCCGGCCAGCGGCACCGCGGGCACGCGCCGAGTGCGCAGCCAGCGCACCAGGGCGACGACATCGATCGGCGCCACAGCCCCGCACGGCCGATCGATCTTCACCACGATCGGCTCGCTCGCCAGGCGGTACACGGCGTTGGTGTGATGGCGCAGCAGTTCGGCCTCGGACGGGTCGAATCCGCCACGGCGGCAGGCGGTTTCCAGAATCCAGCGGGTCCGCTGCGGCGTGAAGTCGGCGGTGGCCGCCCGCCCGACCCGCGCCTCGAACGTGGTGGTCACCGCGGCTCCCCGACTCCGGCAGCCACCGCCCGGCGCAGTTCGTCGACCACCCGGCGGCCCCGGCTGTGTTCGGGGATCGCCTCGACCACCGCGGCCGCGCGGGTCATCACGATCGTGGTGCGGTGCTCCGGTGGCAGCCTGGTCAGCACCTGCGAGGCCAGGCCGCAGGCCTCGTCGACCGCGCCGTCGAGGGCGTGGCAGATCGCGGCGTCGAGTTCGATGAGCGCGGGATCGACCACCACGGCCGGATTGCCCCGATACAGCTGCAGCCCGCGTTCCTGCGCCCGCCGCGCCGCGGCCGTGCGGCCCAGATTGGTCAGCGTGCCGGATTGGTAGAGCAGCAAACGCTTTTCGCTGAATCGGAACGCCTCGTCGGTCACCGCGTCGCCGATCTCCTCGATATGCCGCTGGGCCCGCTTCAGCGCCAGATCGGCACCGTCGGCGTCGCCGAGCCGGGCCAGGGCCCGCGCCTCCGCGGCGGCCGCCAGCGCGGTCGCGTCGTCGGCGGTCTCCGGCAGCTGCGCCTGGGCGGCACGGGCCAGCACGACGGCCTGTTCGGGACTGCCGTAGTAGTAGGGCAGCATCGCGTGCTGGGCCCGTACCCGCGCCCGCAGGCGGCGGTCGGCGGTGTCGTCGGCGGCCAGGCGGGCGGTGCCGTACCAGTAGTTGGCGCGCTCGATCTGGCCGAGCTTCATCAGCGCGTCGGCGAGCAGCAGTCCCAGCACGGCGGTGACCTCGGACAGCCGGGACTGAATGGCGGCGGGCTGGCGCTGCGTCGAAATCGACTGCACCTCCAGCAGATCCGGCAACACGGTGGACAGCACATCGGTCGGCGGCGTACGCGTGTAGGCGAGCACGCGACCGGCGGTGCGTTCCTCCATCAGCTCCACCATGGCGGGTCCGATGGTGCCGCTGGCGAGGGTGCGGTCGATGACCACGCGGGCCTCGTCGAGCCGGGACATCAGGGCGACATCGTGGCCCGCACCGGGCGGCGCCGACACCGACACCGCGCCGCGGCGCCCCGGTAGCCGACGGGATCCCAGCGCCTGCTCCCCCTCGGTGAGGATGGTCTCGAATCGCTCCCGCGTTTCGGAATCGACCTGTACCAACAGCGTGTCCAGCAGTTCCTGAGTGAGCGGTCGCGGCGTCACCGCGCTGAGGCCCGCCCGCCAGTTGGCCACGGTCGTCATCTCGACCCCGAGGTGGGCCGCGAACTCCCGCACGGATTTTCGCGTCGCCTCCTGCAGTGCGACGGCCTCGAATCCGGTCCAGGGCCGACCCAACACCATTGTTACTCCCACGTTTCGCGCCCGTGTGCCAACAGTAAGCCAACACCAACGCCAACGCTGCGCGATTCCGCAACGGAGCGAATACGGCGAAAGTTGAAGGTGCATCCGGTGCCGTGGCGAAAATCCTTCGCATGAGATGACGCAAACCGAGGGCGGCGATCCTGAGACCCCCGGTTTCGCGGCACCGGGTGCACCGCACCCAGTTGGAGGTACCACCATGTACGCACCGCCCTCGGATGCCCGCGACAGGTGGCTGATGGACAGCCGCGACTGCGCACACGAACCGGCCGATCTCACCTACGACCGCGCCCGGTTCATCCTCGCCGTGCACGCCGGTCACGGCGGTCGCTGTCGGCAGTACCTCGCGGCCGCCGCCTACTGTTTCCGCCGCACCGGGGAAAAGTGAACGGGCGGTTGACGATTCGCGGATACTGGTCCGGATGCGGGGAAGCGGACCGGTATCCGCGGGGCGGGCGCGCCCTCGGGGGCGTCGAAGCTGTCGGAGCCGCCGCATATCCTCGTCGGTATGCTCACGCTGCTGTTGTACGTGCTGATCGTCGGCCTGGTGGCCGCGCTGCTGTTCCTGGTCGCGAGCGCGGTATTCGGCCGGGGCGAGGAATTGGGCCCGCTACCGGAGGGCACCACGGCCACCGTGCTACCGGCCACCGGTATCCGCGGCGGCGATGTGCGGTCGCTGCGCTTCCAGCAGGTCTTCCGCGGCTACAAGACCGGTGAGGTCGACTGGGCCCTGACCCGGCTCGCCGCCCGCATCGACGAACTCGAGACCCAGCTGGTCCAGGCCCGCGGCGAGCAGTCCGGCAACGGCAGCACGGGCGCATTTCCCGCACCGACCGGTCCGTGGACCCGCACCCGCGAATGGCCGACCGGCCACTCCACGGCCGCGCAGCAGCAGACACCCGGACAGGTGTGGCCCGGCGCGGTAGCCGAGCAGTGGCCGGGCCCCGAGACGACCCAGCCGACCAACCGCCCGGCGACCATCCCGGCCGTCGCACCGGGCACCCCGCCGGGCGGCCAGGAGCCCGCCTCCCCCGACCCGGGGTCCCAGCCGTCCCACACCCTCAATATGTCCACGAGCGGGCACGGCGGGGCATCGACGGCGGATACGGACGGCGAGCAGTCCCCCGGCCTGCAGGACGACAAGTGAGCGCTCCGCAGGCCGAGGCCGTGACCGCCGACGGCAAGATCCGGTGCGGGTGGGCGGAGTCGTCCCAGCTGTACCGCGACTACCACGATCAGGAGTGGGGTCGTCCCCTGCACGGCGACGACGCGCTGTTCGAACGTATGTGCCTCGAGGCGTTCCAGTCGGGGCTGTCGTGGATCACCATCCTGCGCAAGCGCCCGGCCTTCCGGGCGGCCTTCGACGGGTTCGTCATCGACCGGGTGGCCCGGTTCACCGACGCCGACGTGGAGCGGCTGCTGGCCGATCCGGGCATAGTGCGCAATCGCGCCAAGATCGAGTCCTGCATCGCCAACGCCAAGGTTGCTCGCGAGCTCGGTACGGGGCTGGACGAGCTGCTCTGGTCGTTCGCCCCGACGCCACGCCCGCGCCCCGAGACCCTCGGCGACGTTCCCGCCACCACACCCGAATCGGTTGCTCTCGCAAAGGAACTCAAGCGGCGCGGGTTCCGATTCGTGGGCCCCACGACGGCGTATGCCCTGATGCAGGCGACCGGTATGGTGAACGATCATCTGGCCGATTGCTGGGTCGATGTGCGCGGGTGAGGCCGCGCCACGCCGGTCGGTTTTCGAACTCAGGTACCCGCCCAGTTCCGTGATGAGGAAGAATAGGCGTGGTGTAGCCCCGCGGGCCCGGCCCGGCCGTGCGCGCGGGCTACCTGTTGGTGACAACACGAGTTCCAAGAAAGTGCGCAGCAGACCGCGCGGATCTGGAGGGAGCAGAGGATGGCGGCCATGAAGCCCCGCACCGGGGACGGTCCCCTCGAGGCAACCAAGGAAGGGCGTGGAATCGTCATGCGGGTTCCACTCGAGGGTGGCGGGCGTCTGGTCGTCGAGCTCACGCCGGACGAGGCCGCGGCCCTCGGCAAAGAGCTCACCGAAGTCACCAGCAGCTAGTCACTCGATCCGTCTCATGCCGGTGAACCCGGCGCGAGCGGACACCGCGTCACCGCTCGCCGCGGTCGCGCGGTCTCTGGCTTGCCCCGAATGCGGCGACGCCATGATCGTGCGTGACCGCTCGCTCGCCTGTGCCCGCGGGCACAGCTTCGATATGGCCCGGCAGGGCTACGTCAGCCTCCTGACGGGTGCGTCGACCAAGATGACCGGCGACACCGCGGACATGTTGGACGCCCGTGCCGCCTTCCAGCGCGCCCGCCATTTCGCTCCGATCGCCGATGCCGTGGCCGCGGCGGTCACCGCGCGCCCGCCGCGCACAATACTGGAGATCGGCGCGGGCACGGGCTACTACCTCGCCGCGGCGCTCGAGGCGGCGCCGGCGGCGCACGGGATCGCCCTGGACGTATCCAAACCCGCGGCCCGGCGCGGTGCCCGCGCCCACGTCCGCGCCGCCTCGGTGCTGGCCGACGCCTGGCGCGGGCTGCCGATCCGCGACGCCGCGCTGACCCATGTGCTGTCGGTATTCGCTCCCCGCAATCCCGACGAGGTGGCGCGCGTGCTCGCGCCCGGCGGCCTGTTCGTCGTCGTCACCCCCACCGCCCGGCACCTGTCCGAACTGATCGCCCCGCTGGATATGGTGCGCGTGGACACGGCCAAGGACGCCCGCCTCGCCGATGCCCTGTCCGCCCGATTCGACCGCCTGGACAGCCACCTCATCGAATACCCGATGCCCCTCACCCACCCCGACATCACCCACGTAGCCGCCATGGGCCCCTCCGCCGCGGCGCCCCCCCCGCCCCCCCCCCCCCCCCCCCCCCGCTCTACCAGCCGTTTTGTCGTTACCGCCGCCGTCCGGTAATCTTTGCTCTCGGCTCGGGCATCCTGAGTCGAACACAACTCGGGTCTATAGCTCAGGCGGTTAGAGCGCTTCGCTGATAACGAAGAGGTCGGAGGTTCAAGTCCTCCTAGACCCACTCCCGAACCGGGATTCATGCGTCGCACCGGCGACATCGAGGGGCCTTAGCTCAATTGGCAGAGCACTGCCTTTGCAAGGCAGGGGTTAGGGGTTCGATTCCCCTAGGCTCCACCATTACGCCGGGCCGGTCAGCCGATTACGGTCAGCGGCGGGGACTTGGGGAAAATCACCGGCAGTTCGGCCAGCGAGCGGTGGAACGGGCCTGGGCGCCATACCAATTCCTCCGCGGGCACCGCGAGCTGGATCTCCGGCAGGGCATCGAGCAGTTGGTCGATGGCGTCCTGCGCCACCAGGTAGGCCACCGACTTCGCGGGGCACATGTGCGGCCCGGCACCCCACGCCAGGTGGGATCGGTTGCCGGTGCGGTCGTCGGTGCTGACGGCGGGGTCGTTGCCCGCCGCGGCCATGCTGATCATCACCGGTTGGTGGGCGGGCAGCCAGACCTCGTCGTTCATCAGCATCGACTGCCGCGGATACGTGACGCAGTAGTTGGCCAGCGGCGGATCGGTGGACAGGACGGTGTCCAGCGCGTCCCGCGTGGCGAGGCTGCCGCTGAGCAGATCGTCGGCGAATTTGTCGTCGGTGAGCATGTACCGCAGCGTGTTGGCGATGAGGTTCACGCCGGGTTCCTGCCCCGTGGCGTACATGGTGGCCAGCTGGTGCACGATCTCCTCGTCGTCCAAACCCACTGGGTGCGAGAGTAATTCGCTGGTGATGTCGCTGCCGGTCTCGATGCGCCGGAACGCGACGTGCTCGCGCAGCGCGTCGAGCAGCACCTTGTTGCCCACCTCCGCATTGCCCTGCGCGTCGAACATCATGGCGGCCCCGCGCGAGACGCGCTCGCCGATCTCGGGGGTGCAGCCGAGCATGTGGTCGAGCGTGTGGCGCACCAGCGGGCGGATGTAGTGCTCGAGGAGGTCGGCCTCGCCGAATCCGCAGAAGGTGTTGATCAGCGGGACGGCGATCCGCTCGACGACACCGTGCATCGCGTACAGATCCACGCTCTCGATGGCCGCGACCGACGGCTCGCGGTAGCGCTCGTGGGCCGAGCCGGTGTTGAACAGGGCATTGGGCCGCCATGCGAGCATCGGCAGCACCGGGCAGTCCTCGGCCACGCCCTGCTGCCAGGTGCGCGGATCGGAGGAGAAGTGCTCGTGATCGTGCAGGATCTGCACCGCCATGCGGTAGCCGATCACCAGCGTGGCCGGCACGTCCGGAGCCAGTTCGACGGGGACCAGCGAGCGGTGATGGCCACGCATCTCGCTGTACGCGGCGTGCGGGTCGGCCGCGAACTGGTCGCTGTGCAGCAGGAAATGGGGGACGTCGGGACGGATCGGTGAGCCCTGCGCGACAGGGCAGCTGCCGGGTGCCGACTGTGTCGCCCCTGGCGCCCGAGGGGGTGTGGTCACAACTGATCTCCAGACGTAGACAAGACACGATGTAGCCATCGGCCTCTTGCAGGTCACGCCGAACTGAGCAAACTTGTTGCCGGAGAGTTTCTTTCGGGCAACAGCGCCACAGTTTAGTCACCCGCACAGCATCCCGCAGGCTAACCGACGTGGCGGCCCGAAATAGCAGGCAGAGCCCTTGACATCCTTCCAAAAACAAACAAACCGCCCGCTCCGCAACGCCCCCGTCCGCAACGCTTCCCGTTCGCCCGCAGGCCATCGCCCTACGCAGCACCGATGACATGCCACATACTCGTAGGCGAATCTGCACGGACGGCGAGGTAGGTGGTCGATGTGCCGGGGGGGCGCGGCGGGGAGCAGCGATTCGGGGGAATCGGGGGTGCGCTACCACCGGCTCGGTTTCTCCACCACCGACGACGTCCCCGTGCGCGAGCGTCCGGAGCTGTGGGTCGATCACGTCCGCGGAAACCACGGCGGCGGCATCGATTTCAGGTTCCGCGACACCGGCGATTTCCACGGGATGACCAACGTCCACCGCCTCAGCGACTACCGGCTCGGTGACTACCAGGCGATCGAGTTCGAGTCCGGCGCCATCGAGTACTACCGCCGCGCCGACGCGGCGGACAAGGATCACGATCGCAGTGCCAGGCTCGTCATCCCGCAGGAGGGCCGGATCCGGCTGGCCCAGGCCGGTGACCGGGCCGTGCTGACCCCGGGCCGGATGGGGCTGGTGCACTGGGGCCGGGAAATGACGCTGGCGCACGACGCCGGCGCTCGCGCCCGCATCCTGACCATCCCGTCGAACGCCCTGCCCGCGCCGATCAGGAATCGTCCACCGCTGCTTCTGGATTCGCGCAACGCGGTGCTGGGTTCGGTGCGTGACCTGGCCACGAATCTGACCCGCGAGCACGAGGCCCTGTCGGCGCGGCAGTTCGTCGCGCTGTACGCGGCCCTGGTGGACCTGCTGGCCTCCGCCGTGGACGAACTACGGGCGCCGGGTGCGGATCGGATGGCGCGGGTGGTGGCCGATGCCTGTCTGCACATCGACATGTATTCCGATGATCCGCGGCTCAGTGTGAAGACCCTGGCGGATCGTCTCGGAAAGACCCGCCGCCAGCTCGAATTCGCGATGGTCACCGTCAGGCGGACGACCCCGGCGGCGCTGTTGCGCGAGACCCGGCTGCGGCGGGCCCGGGCGCGGCTCGAGGATCCGACCAACACCAGGACCGTCGGCGAGATCGCCAGCGAGTCCGGGTTCAATTCGCTCAGCACCTTCAACGAGGCGTTCGTGCGGGAGTTCGGCGAGCATCCGGGCGAAGTCAAGAGCCGGGCCCGATCGTCGGCACCGTGCAAATCCGTACACGAGTCTGTGCGAATCCGGTAGATCCGAATCTCCCTCTCTCCCTAGCATTTTCGTGACGAGGTGCGCGGCTCGAGGTCAGGCGGTGGCGTCGGCCCTTCGGAGGGGAACGGCCGAACCACGGCCTGCACCTCGTCCTACCCACTCCTGGGTGGCGCAGTAGGGTGGGGGTATGAAACTTCTCCTCACGGTCGGTGTCGTTGCCGCAGTTGTCGTTGCCGTCAGCAAGCTCCGTCAGCGCAACGATGCGGATCTGTGGCACGAGGTGACCACCCGCTGAGTCAGGAGATCGACACCGGCCGGGTGATGTCGTCGACCGGCAGGGGCCCGTCGACGAAGGCACTCACCGACAGGTCGTTGACGGTGATGGCGCCGCCGTGGTTGTCGAGGAAGGCGATATCGGAGGCGTCGCGGCCGGTGGCGATGCGGACCAGGCTCGATCGCGGGGCTAGCAGGGACGGGTCGAACGCCTGCCACGTCCCGCGCACGTATGCCTCCGCGACGCAGTGGAAGTCCATCGGAATGCATCCGGGCGCGTAGACCGAGGCGATTCGGGCCGGTACGCCGACCGCCCGCAGCAGCGCCACCACCAGGTGCGCGTAGTCCCGGCAGACACCGTTGCCCGACAACAGCGTTTCCACCGCCCCGTCGCTGGGGTCGCTGCTGCCCGCGACGTAGCTCACCCGGCGGCCGACCCAGCTCGAGATCCGGGCGGGCAGGTCCGGATCGTCGACGCCGCAACCGAATTCGGTGGCCGCGAAGCCGAGGAGCTTATCGGATTCGGCGAACCGGCTCGGTCGCAGATAGACGGCCAAGTCGTAGTCCGAGGCCGGTTGCGGCGCAGCGCAACCCAGCACCGTCGCGCTGTAGTTGGCGCGCAGATTGCCTGCGGGCGAATCGAATACGTGAATTCTGGTGCCGTGCGGGCCGTACACCTCCCGGGCCGGGATGCTGCGGCCGTCGAGGACGAAATCCACCGACTCCGTCAGGTCGATTCCCGGCAGCCGGGCGACGGCGATCTGGAACTCCAGCACCGTCGGGGCATGGACCTCGACGTCGAGACGGGCGGAAACGTCGCGTTTCATTTCTCCATTATCGCGGCCAGGACGCTGTCGACGGACTGCTCGGCCAGCCGATCGGTGAGGGGCCCGTGGCCGAACAGCACGCGGTAGTAGAGCGGCGCGGCCAGCGCATCGAGGACGAATTCCATGTCGATATCGGGCCGTATCTCGCCGCGGTCGATCGCGGAACGCAGTGTGGCGGCGGTGGTTTCGCGCCGTGCGTCGAAGATGCGGCGACGGAAATCGGCGGCCAGTTCGGGATCGGCGGCGAGATCGCCGATCAGCGCGGGCAGGGCGCGGCCGAGGGCGGTGCCCGCCAGCGAGCGCACCAGCGTCGTCATTCCCGTGACCAGGTCCGCGCGCAGATCTCCGGTATCGGGCGTCGGCGTGACACCGAGCTGCCGGGCCATGGCATCGACGACCAGGTGCCGTTTCGACGGCCAGCGCCGATACACCGCGGGACGGTGGACGCCGGCCGCGGCGGCCACCGCACCCATGGTGAGCCGCTGATATCCGGCCGTGCTCAGCAGTTCGACCGCCGCGGTCAGGACCGCATCGTCGATCCTGGCGTCTCTGGTGCGTACCACACGCGCAACTCTAGAAAACCGGCTTGGGGACCAGCACGACGCGCCAGCCGTCCGGATCCTCGAAGGTCAGCGCGCCGACCCCGGCCCAGTACGGATTCTCGGCCGCGACCGGCTCGTGTCCGGCGTCCGCCAGCCGCTCCACCACCTCGTACATCCGGGCATCGCCGTGGAAGTAGAGGACGAGCAGATTCTCCGCGGTCGGGGCGGGGCCCGGGCTGCCGTCGGCGTGCGTGGTGAATTCCAGGTGGTACTCGGTGCCCGGCAGGCCGAGCATCACCCCGTCGTAGCCCGCGTGATCGTTGAATCGGTAGAGGACCCGCAGCCCGATGATCCGGGTGTAGAACTCCTCGACCTCGGCCAGCTTGTCTGTCGGCCGGGCGATGCGCACCTGTGCCACATCGAGTCCGGCGGGCCATTGTGTCGTTGTCATGCCTATAACGGTACATAATGTACCGATATAGTGTCGGTGTGATCATGCGGACAACGGCGGTATTCCGATGAGCTTGTCGGGGTTCAGCACCAGCCGGACGACGCGGATTCGGTTGTGGCCGTTCGTATCCAGCGCGAGTACGCCGTACGTGGTGCCCGCTGCGGTCAGCACCGCGCCCGGTCCGGAATTGACCTCGGCCGGACGCCAGGCGAGGTCACGCGGCCACGCCCAGGTGACCGCGCACAGGTAGCCCGCGACCGCGGTCAGGCCCGACACCGGAACCCGGGGGGTCTCGGACTTGCCGTCGGCGTCGGCGTAGAAGACGACGTCCGGGGCGAGCAGCCGGGTGAGGGCGGTCAGATCACCACCGGCCGCGGCCGCGAGGAAGCGCTCGGTGAGCTCGCGGTGCTCGCGCGGTGCCGGTCGATGCCGCGGGCGCCGGGCGTCGACATGGCGCCGGGCACGGTAGCCGAGCTGCCGGGTGGCGCGCTCGGTGCGGCCGAGCAGTTCGGCGATCTCGGCGTGCTCGAATCCGAAGATCTCGTGCAGCACGAAGACGACCCGTTCCGCGGGGTCCAGCGATTCCAGCACCACCAGCAGCGCCATCGAGACCGATTCGGCCAGTTCGGTATTGGTGTCGGGGCCGGTGAGCAGCGGCTCGGGCAGCCACGGCCCGATGTAGGTCTCGCGCCGCGCCCGGGCCCTGCGCAGCTGATCGATGGCGAGCCGGGAGACCAGCCGGAACAGGTAGGCGCGCGGTTGCGCCACGGCGTCGTGGTCGACGCCCCGCCAGCGCAGCCACGCCTCCTGCAGCACATCCTCGGCCTCGGTGCGGCTGCCGAGCATGCGGTAGGCCGCCGCGAACAGCTCCGCGCGATGCTCTTCGAAATGCACACCCATACCTGTACGACGTGGCGGGCCGGTCGTGCGTCACGCGTGACGCGGACACCCCCGGGATCCGTCCTTCCTGCACAGGCGAAACCCGCTGCAGGAAGGACCGATTCCCATGACCGTCGACAACCGACCCACCCGCTCCGAGGCGAATCGCGCGGTGGTGCTCGAGCTCTACCGCCGGTTCGGCGCCGGTGATCCGGAGGGCGCGTTCGCGCTGCTGCACGACGACTTCGTCACCCACAATCCGCGGGTGCCGCACGATCCGGCGACCGCCACGGGCAAGCGGGCGTTCCGGGACTTCTTCACGACTCCGGCCGGACGGGCGCTGGCCGCGGCCACCCAGGATGTGGTGCGCGTCGTTGCCGGCGACGACCTTGTCGCCGTGCACATCCGGTTGACCGCCGCCAGCGGCGAGACCGCGATCGTGGATCTGTTCCGCCTGCGGGACGGGCTCGTCGCCGAGCATTGGGATGTCGTCCAGCCGGTGCCCGGGACGCTGCCGCATCCTCACGGAATGTTCTGAGTCCCAGGTCAAGCCGCCGCCCACACCCCCGTCGCCGCCGTCTGCCGCACGTAATCGGTGAAATCCCTGGGCTTGCGGCCCAGCGCCCGCTGCACACCGTCGGCGGTGGCCGAGTTGCGGCCGTCGAGGACGGTGCCGAACAGGTAGTCCAGCAGTCCGATCTCCTCGGCGGGGACGTCGTAGGTGGTCAGGGCCGCGACGAAAGCCGCCCGGGTGATCGGAACGAAGGCGATGTCGCGTCCCGTGGTGTGCGCGATCTCCGCGATCGCCTCGGAGAAGGTCAGCGCGCGGGGGCCGGTCAGCTCGTAGACCGCCCCCGCGTGGCGCTCGTCGGTGAGCGCCGCGACCGCGACGGCGGCGATGTCGTCCGCGTCGATGAAGGGCTCCGGGATCTCACCGGCCGGCAGGGCTACCTCGCCCGCCCGGACGTAGTCGGTGAACGCGCCCTCGCTGAAATTCTGGGCGAACCAGCTGCAGCGCAGGATCGTCCAGGGGACACCGGAATTCCGCACGATCTCCTCGCATTCCGCCGCCTCCGGCTCGCCGCGGCCGGACAGCAGCACGAGCTTGCCGATCCCGTGCCGTCGGGCGGCGGCGGTCAGCGCGTGCATGTCCTGCGGCGCTCCGGGCGCCGCCAGATCCGGCTGGTAGGAGATGTACACGGCGGAAACACCGGTCAGGGCCGCATCCCAGGTCTGTCGATCCGTCCAGTCGAAAGACGGTGTCGCCGACCGGGATCCGATCCGAACCGGGACCGACAGCGCCCGGAGCGAGGCGGCCACGCGGCTACCGGTCCTGCCGGTGCCACCGAGTACGAGTACGGGGTTGTTCGATGTGGTCATGAATCCAGTACATCCGCGATCGCCCCGGCGGAACATGGTTCAGACGATCGCGAACATACGCCGGCGTCTGCCGAGACGATCGCGGGCGGGGACACGGGCTGTGACTGATCACTACTGCGCCGGCGGGTGGTGGGGCGGCCCGTAAGGTCGAAATATGACCTCGCCGGAGTTGTCCAAGCTGGTGCAATCGGTTGTCGAGCCGTATCTGCTGCACGGTCCGCGCCGCTACACCCGGGAGGACGTGTCGCGGCAGTCCGGGGTGCCCTCGGAGCTGACCCGCCGGTTGTGGATCTCGCTCGGATTCCCCGCCAATCCGGACGACCACGCGATCGAGTACACCGACGCGGATGTGGAGGCGGTCAACAACTTCCAGAGCCTGGCCGCGCTGGCCTCGACCGATGTGCGGCAGCAGTCCGGGGCCGCGCGGACCCTCGGCCAGTCGATGGCGCGGCTGGCCGAATGGCAGGTGGACCTGGTCGCCGAGGAGATCGTGGACCGGATCCGGGCGATCACCGCCGCCGATCCGGATGCGGACGAGGTGGCCGTCGCGCAGGAGGCGACCGAGGAGGTCGTCTCGACACTGCAGCAGCTGCAGGCCTACGCGTGGCGGCGGCATCTGGCGGCCGCGCTGGCGCGCTCGCTCAACGGTGACGGCACCGGGGGCGAGACGATGCGCGAGCAGGCCGTGGGCTTCGCCGATATGGTCGGCTACACCCGCCTGACCCGTCATCTCGATCCGGAGGAGCTGACCCGGCTGCTGGAGTCGTTCGAGACCATCACCACCGACGCGATCACCGGCAACGGCGGGTGGGTTATCAAGAACGTCGGCGACGAGGTCATGTTCGCGGCGGAGTCGGCGGTCGTGGGCGCACGCATCGCGCTGGAGATCCAGGAGGCCACGCTGTCCGCGGGCACCACGCCGGAGCTGCGGGTGGGGCTGGCCTACGGGGAGGTGCTGCAGCGGTTCGGCGACCTGTACGGGTCGGTGGTGAACATGGCCGCGCGCCTGACCGGCGTGGCGCGGCCCGGGACGGTGCTGATCGATGACGCCGCGGCGGCGCAGCTGGCCGGTGAACCGGAGTTCGTGCTGCGGCATCTGCGCAGTGTGCGGGTGCGCGGCTTCAATCGCCTGCGTTCGCACGTGCTGCGCCGCGCCTGACAGGCGTCGGCGCGGCGAAACGTGCCGGAAAATTAGGAGCGGGCCTCGGCGAAGGGGGGGAGTTAGCCGAGGCCCGCGTAAGGTCGGCCCGGGGGGGAGGGGCCGACGTGAATGATCCTACGCGACGATCCACGGTTGTGGGTGTATGAGGGCCGCCACTTTCGGAAAGTTTTTGATCGGCGGGATCTCGATGCCGGATCCCGACGGTTCTCGTGGTGCGTCATGTGTCCGCTTCGTCGCTCAAATGTGTTGGGGTACAGCGGATTACGGGGGTCGAACGGCGTGGGTTCCCGGGCCGACCGCGGGCGCCGGTACGCCGGATCGGGCGGTGCGCATCCGCCCGGTTCGGTAGCGACGGTCCGTATTGCCCGGATTTCCGGGCGTGTCGATCGGGTCGGCCGAGTACCGGTGCGCGACCGAGAACAGGTAGCCCACTACTCGGGACCCGGCCCGGTCCGGCGGGCGACCATGTAGTCGGCCGCATCCCGCCGGCACCCCCGAGCACCGCCGGATCCCCGGGATGCGGCCTCCTGCTGTCCGGGCTTCGTGCGCGGCCACAGGCCGCCGGGCGCGCCGACCGGGGCACCGCGTTAATCGCATGAACTTGTCGGTGCCGTGGGCAATACTTGGCTGCAGTGTCGCTCAGGTCACTGCATATCCATTACAAACGTCAGGAGCATCATGCCCGACGCCATAATCGCCGAGGGTCTGGTCAAGACATACGGAAAGCTGACCGCCCTCGACCATCTCGATCTCACGGTGCCGGAGGGGACGGTCACCGCGCTGCTCGGCCCCAACGGCGCGGGCAAGACCACCACGGTCCGCGTGCTGACCACATTGCTCATCCCGGACTCGGGTCACGCCACCGTGGCCGGTATCGACGTGCTGCGGGAGCCGCAGCGGCTGCGTGCGCACATCGGCGCCTCCGGTCAGTACGCCGCCGTCGACGAATACCTCACCGGCTTCGAGAATCTGGAGATGGTGGGGCGGCTGTACCACATGGGCGTGCAGCGCAGTAAGGAGCGCGCGCGGGAGCTGCTGGAGCGGTTCCGGCTCGCCGACGCCGCCGACCGCCCGGTGAAGGGCTACTCCGGCGGTATGCGCCGCCGCCTCGACCTGGCCGGCGCGCTGGTCGCCAACCCACCGGTGCTGTTCCTGGACGAGCCGACCACGGGCCTGGACCCGCGGGCCCGCCTGGACCTGTGGGATGTCATCGAGGAATTGGTCGCCGGCGGCACCACGCTGCTGCTGACCACCCAGTACATGGAGGAGGCCGACCGGCTGGCCGACGCCATCGCCGTCATCGACCACGGCAAGGTCATCGCCCGCGGCACGGCCGACGAGCTGAAGACCATGGTCGGCGGCGACCGCATCGAGCTGACCGTCGACCACGCCGACAGCCTCGCGGTGGCCCAACAGGCGCTGGCGGGGCTCGCGGTCGGCGAGATGCATCTCGAGCCCGGGCTGCGCCGCATCACGGTGCCCGTCAGCGAGGGCTCGCAGGCGCTGGTGAACGCGATCGGCAAGCTGGCCGAGCACCAGGTCCGAATCCACGACGTCGGCCTGCGCCGCCCCTCGCTCGACGACGTGTTCCTCACCCTGACCGGCCATGAGGCCGAGGAGCTGGTCAGCGAGAACGGCAGTGCCAACGGTAAGCGCGCCGCCGATCGAGTCGAAGCAACGGAAGGAAAAACCCGATGAGCACCGCAACGGCGCTCGCCGACCTGCCCTCCTTCGGGCAGCGGATGTCGATGGTGGTCAGCGACAGCCTGACGATCACCAAGCGCAACGTCATCAAGATCAGGCGCGTCCCGGACGTGCTGATCTTCTCGACGCTGTCGCCGATCATGTTCGTCCTGCTGTTCGCCTACATCTTCGGCACCGCCATCCAGGTGCCCGGCATGGCGGGCGGCTACCGGGAGTTCCTGATCGCGGGCATCTTCGCGCAGACCTCGGTCTTCGGTGCCACGTTCACGGGGCTGAGCCTGGCGGAGGATATGCAGAAGGGCATCATCGACCGGTTCCGCTCGCTGCCGATGGCGCCGGTCGCCGTGCTCATCGGCCGCACCGCCGCCGATGTCGTGATCAACGTGGTGAGCCTGGTCGTCATGTCGCTGACCGGCCTGGTGGTCGGCTGGCGGATCCGCGGATCGCTGCTCGACGCGGTGCTGGCCTATGTCCTGCTGCTGCTGTTCGCCTACGCGATCTCGTGGATCATGGCCGTGGTCGGTCTGATCGTGCGGGCGCCCGAGGTGTTCAACAATGCCAGCTTCATGGTCATCTTCCCGCTGACCTTCCTGGCGAATACCTTTGTGCCGCTGAACAACCTGCCGGGGCCGCTGCGCGTCTTCGCCGAATGGAACCCCGTATCGGCGGTCACCCAGGCGACCCGCGACCTGTTCGGTAACACGAGCCCGATGGCGCCCCCGGGCGACGCCTGGCCGATTCAGCACCCGGTGGCGACGACGCTCATCTGGGTGGTGGTCATTCTGGCGGTGTTCGTGCCGCTGGCGGTGCGCCAGTTCAAGCGCTCGGTCAGCCGCTGACCCATGCGATGCGACCACTGTGACCAGCCTTTCCTGCGCGAAATGTGTTGCTGTGCCACAGTGGTCGCATGCAGTTGGGGAGTTCGGGAAAATCCGGCCGGTTGCGCAACCGGCTCATCGCCGCCGCCCTCGTCGGATTCGCGGGCAGTGCCGCGTGGCTGGCGGCCCGCCGCCGCCCGCAGCTTCCGGAACCCGCCGCCGAACCGCCGCGCCTCGGCTACTCGACCAACGGGTCCACACCGCCGGAAGCCGCCCGGTTGCCCTAGCACGCGGCGGCGCGGCCCGAAGACGGTGGGATGCAATGCGGTTCACGGTCTGCGTGGCACGATGATGGGCGTGACCTCACCGAATCAGACCGCCGTGGCAACGCTGCACACCAACCACGGCGACATCAAGATCTCGCTCTTCGGTAACCACGCCCCGAAAACGGTGCGGAACTTCGTCGGCCTCGCCGACGGGTCGGCGTCGTACACGACGCAGAACGCGAGCGGCGGTACGTCCGGCCCGTTCTACGACGGCTGCACTTTTCACCGTGTGATGGACGGGTTCATGATCCAAGGTGGTGACCCGACCGGCACGGGACGCGGCGGACCCGGCTACGAGTTCGGTGACGAGTTCCATCCCGAACTGCGCTTCGACCGCCCGTACCTGCTGGCCATGGCCAACGCCGGGCCGGGCACCAACGGTTCGCAGTTCTTCATCACCGTCGGCCCGCAGCCGCACCTGAACCGCCGCCACACCATTTTCGGCGAGGTGGTGGACCCGGATTCGCGCAAGGTGGTCGACGCCATCGCCACCACCGCGACCGACCGCAACGATCGCCCGAAGGAGCCGGTCGTCATCTCCTCCGTCACCATCGCCTGAGTCTCATCGGAGTTCCGTGAATCCCCACCCGCCCGCGCCGACCTGCTTCCGCCATCCCGATCGGCCCACCGGCCTGGCATGCACTCGGTGCGGGCGGTCGGCCTGTCCGGACTGCCTGCGCCCGGCCTCGGTCGGTCAGCACTGCGTGGAGTGCCTGCGCCAAGGGCAGGCCGATGTGCGACCGGTGCGGACCGTCGCGGGTGCTCCCGCGGCGCGGCGGGCCGTTCCCTACGTGACCTACGCCCTGATCGCACTCAATGTCGCCATCTACGCGATCACGGCCGCGCAGGCGAACAGCGTTGCCGACAATCAGCGGTCGCAGCTGTTCTTCGATTGGGTGCTCGTTCCCCCGGCCGTCGCCGACGGGCAGTGGATTCGGGTACTCGGTTCCGGCTTCCTGCATTACGGACCGGTGCACCTGCTGGTCAATATGTTCGCGCTGTACATCCTGGGCCGTGACTGCGAGATGGTGCTGGGCCGACTGCGGTTCGTCGCGGTCTACGCGGCCTCGCTGCTCGGCGGATCGGCGGCGGTGATGTGGCTGGCCCAGGATTCGGCGACCGCGGGCGCGTCCGGCGCGATCTACGGCCTGTTCGGCGCGATGACGGTGATCCTGCTGCGGCTGCGGCAGAGTCCGACGCAGATGCTGGTGCTGATCGTGATCAACGTGATCATCAGCGTGTCGCTGCCCGGTATCTCGCTGTGGGGCCACCTCGGCGGGCTCGCCGCCGGGACCCTCGCCACGGGCGGCATCCTGTTCCTCCCGCAGTGGTCGAAGGCCAAGAACCCGGAGGTGGCGCGCACGATCGGATGGGTGGCCGTGGCGGCGGTGATGGTGATCAGCCTCGCGCTCATCGGCGGCGCCGCGGCGTCGCTGGCCTGATCAGTCGCGGACGAGCCCGTGCACGGTCATCGCGTCGAGCACATCCTGGGGATGCGTGCCCAGGTCCCAGCGGCCGAAGATCAGCAGCCGGTCGTCGCCGTCGTGCCGGACGTCGAGCTCGAGGTTCGGCACCCGGCGCCCGAGCCGCCGGAAACCGACCACCCGGGCCTTCAGGATCTGCTCGGGCCGGTACGCCACGGGCCCCAGCAGTCCGCGCACGACCAGGACCGGTGAATCGCCGGTGACCACGGTCAACCGCGGCCGCTGACGCAGGCCCAGGGCGGCCAGCCCCAGCAGCAGCACCGCCGCGAGCCCGATCAGCAGGCGGCTCGGCGCGTCGGAGGCGAAGACGGCGGCGACGGCCAGGGCCACCCCGCCCAGCGCCGTCGCCGCGAGTGCGGCGGGCGGCGTGGACCAGCTCAGCCGGGTCTCCGAGTCGGATGCGGTCACGGTCCCCAAACGCTCCTCGAGTTGTCCACAGAATCATCCACAAGTGTGAATGAATGACACGGATGTAGCGCCGTGACAGGGGGATTCACGGCCGGGTCAGCGCCACCGCATCGTCATGATCAGGCCGATCACCATGAGCCCGAAGCCGATCAGGAAGTTCCAGGCATTGAGGTTGGCCATCCACTCGATCTTGTCGTTGGCCAGGTAGTACACCAGCAACCACACCAGCCCGGCGAGCATGAAGCCGAGCATGATGGTGACGTACCAGACCGGCGAGGGGCCGCCCTTCACCTTCACCGGCGTGCGGCTGGCGGGATTGATCGTATAGTCGGTCTTCTTGCGGCGGACCTTCGACTTGGGCATGACGTCCTCGTATTCGGCGTACAGGTCGTACCGGCGGGGGAGTGCCGCTCGCACCTGCCGGTCTGACTAAAGGCTATCCCAGCTGGGTGTACACCCGGGGCCCGGACTGTTGTCGGCGGGCCCGCCAGGTATTCCCGCGACGGTGAATCGCCCGCCACGTAGTCTCGAACCATGCGTGTACTGGTCGTCGACAATTACGACAGCTTCGTGTTCAACCTGGTGCAGTATCTGGGCCAGTTGGGTGCCGAGGCCACCGTCTGGCGCAACGACGACCCGCGGCTCCAACCTCTCGACGAGGTCGTCACCGGATTCGACGGCGTGCTGGTCAGCCCGGGACCGGGGACTCCCGACCGGGCGGGCGCCAGTATCGAGCTGGTGCACGCGTGCGGTCGGCAGCGCACCCCGCTGCTCGGCGTCTGCCTGGGGCATCAGGCCATCGGCGCGGCCTTCGGTGCCACCGTCACCCGTGCGCCGGAACTGCTGCACGGCAAGACCAGTTCGGTCTTCCATCTCGGCGCCGGTGTGCTGGCCGGGTTGCCCGATCCGTTCACCGCCACCCGCTACCACTCGCTGACCGTGCTCGAGGACACCCTGCCCGCCGAACTCGAGGTGCTCGGCCGGACCGAGTCCGGCGTCGTCATGGCGATGCGGCACCGCACGCTGCCGATCCACGGCGTGCAGTTCCATCCGGAGTCGGTCCTCACCCAGGGCGGGCATCGGATGCTGGCCAACTGGCTGGAGGTCTGCGGGGAACGCCCGGCCGAGGCCCTGGTCCGGCAGCTCGAGTCGGAGGTCGCGGCGCTGGTCTGAGAGGTGTCCGGGAGGATGCACCCATGAGCGACAGCGATCGTCCCCACGTGCTGCTCTCGGTCGCGGTGAGCATCGACGGCTACATCGACGACGCCGGTCCCGAACGACTGCTGCTGTCGAATCCTGAGGACTTCGACCGGGTCGATGCGGTGCGTGCCGACAGCGACGCCATCCTCGTCGGGGCCCGGACGCTGCGCCGCGACAACCCGCGCCTGCTGGTCGGCAGCGCGGAACGCCGGGCCCGGCGGGTGGCCGCGGGCAAGCCGGAGTATCCGCTCAAGGTCACCGTCAGCGCGGGCGGCGACCTCGAACCCGGTCTGCGCTTCTTCCACACCGGCGGGGACAAGCTGGTCTACACCACCGACGCCGGAGCCGCGTGCCTCGGTGCGCGCCTCGCAGGCCTGGCCGAGGTCGTATCCCTCGGGACCACGGTGGATTTCGGCGCACTGCTCGACGACCTCGGGCGGCGCGGCACCGCCCGGCTGATGGTGGAGGGCGGCGGCCACATCCACACCGCCTTCCTGGCGAACGGCCTGGCCGACGAGCTGCTGCTGGCCGTGGCGCCGGTACTGGTCGGCGATCCGGACGCACCGCGATTTCTGAATCCCGCCGACTTCCCCGGCGGCTCCGGGCGCAGAATGGTCTTGGCGGATGTCACCCGCATCGGCGATGTCGCGCTGCTGCGCTATCTGCCCACACGGACCGAGGCACCGACCGACGGAGGGCCGCACGTTATGGAATCCCCGCAGTGACATCGCATTTCGCCGACCTGGGCGCGGAAAACCGTAAGACACACCGGTTCTGGATGCATCACGCGATCGGTCTGGCCCGCCTGTGCCCCGTCAGCCCGACCGCCTTCTCGGTCGGCGCGGTCGTCGTCGACGCCGACGGAGTCGAACTGGCACACGGCTTTTCGCGCGAAACCGACGAGAAGGTGCACGCGGAGGAGTCCGCGCTGAACAAGCTCGGCGAGGACTCGCGGCTGGCCCGCGCCACCCTCTACAGCACCCTGGAGCCCTGCTCGCAGCGCGCCTCCCCGGACCGGGCGCCCTGCACCGACCGCATCCTGGCGGCCGGTATCGCGCGGGTGGTCATCGCCTGGCGCGAACCGCCCACCTTCGTAGCCAACTGCGTGGGCGTGGAGAAACTACGCGACCAGGGCGTCGAGGTGATCGAACTCCCGGACATGGCCACCGAGGCCATGTCCATGAACCGCCACCTGAATTTGTGATGTACGGCATTCCGGCTGAACGGAACGCCTTTGCATCTTCAATGCGTCTCAATCAGTGATGGCAGAAGCCATCGAATGATTGGGAGGGATTATGAAGTTCGCAAAGTTGCTATTCGTGTGCGCGTCTGTGCCCGTAATGGCCATGCTGGGTACGGCATACGCGCAGGCTGGTCCGGATTCCAGCTGCACGGACGGTCGCATCTGCGGGTGGGCGGGCACGTTCTACGGGGATGGTCGTGTGCTGGATTCGGCGCCGCCCGACGCTGGAGGCTGCGTCACCATCCCGACAATTCAATCCGCTGCCAATGTCTCCGGTCGCGCGATTACGCTGTGGAGCGGGTCGGATTGCACCGGTGACAGCTTCGTGGTGTCGGACAACTTCTACACCAGCATCGGTGGTCCCAAGAGTTCGATGTCGGCGTAGTAGTCGGCTGAGGCTGGGGCCGTCGTTGATACGACGGCCCCACGCATGTGGCCGTGTCCATCAAAGGATCACGGTGGGGCCAAGACCCCGACGATGATCGTGATCGTGGCGTTCTTCGACATCGATGAGCCTGCCTTCGGCTGCTGATCAACCACACGGCCGATGCTGCTGGCGTCGAAGGTGCCCTGAGAGTTCTGGATGATCTGATTGGCTCCGCCGACCCAACCCGCAGCGCGTAGCCGGTCTACGGCCTGCGATGGGGTCGCTCCGACCAACGTCGGCATCTGGATCTGGTCGCTCGACACCTGCACGGTGATCGTCGAGCCCTTGTCTGCTGCGGATCCACCCGAGGGGTCCGTTGCAAGCACCTCGCCACTCGGACGTGACGACGGAACCTTCTGGACGACGACCTTGAAACCGCCAGGATTCTCCAGGTTCGCTTGGGCGACTTCGATCTGCTGGCCGACGACATCGGGGACGCGTACCTGCTCCGGGCCCTTGCCCAAGGTGATCTTGACGGTGCTGCCGACGTCTATTCTCGAGCCTGGGGTCGGGTCCTGTTTGATCACCTTGTCTTTGTCTTCGGTGCTGGACCAGTCGCGCTGGACCTCGGAGTCCAGTCGCAGGTTGGATGCCTTCAGCTGTTGTTCGGCCTGCTGCAGGGTCTGTTGCGCCAGCTGCGGCACGGGTACCTGTTCGGGGCCCTTGGACACCAGAACGGTGACGGTGCTGCCCTTTTCCGCACGCGAGCCGCCGATCGGCTGCGTGCCGATGACGTTGCCGATGGCGATCTTGCTGTCCGCCTTGTCCTGGGTGGACACGTTGAAGCCGGCGTTTCTCAGATCGTTCTGCGCCTGCTGCGACGATTTGTTCGACACATCGGGCACGGCCACCATCTCCGGGCTGCTGCCGGGGCCGATCAGAAACCAGAACAGCGCGAATATCACCGCCAGCGCGCCCAGCGCGCCCGCCGCGATCAGGGCGGTGCGGCGGCGTGGTTCGTCGGGTTCGGGCTCCTCGATATCGTCGCGCTCCACGGTGCGGTAGGTGCGCGGCGCCGAATCCATGCTGCCGAGGATGGTGGTGCGGTCCTCGTCGGTCATCACCATCGGCGCGTGCGGCTTCTGCCCGCCGAGCACCCGGATCAGGTCGGCGCGCATCTCCGCGGCCGTCTGGTAGCGGTTGGCCGGATTCTTGCTCATCGCCTTGAGCACGACCGAGTCCAGCTCGCGTGGCACGCCGGGATGCACCAGCGAGGGCAGCCGCGGATCCTCGCGCACGTGCTGGTAGGCGACGGCCACGGGGGAGTCGCCGGTGAAAGGTGGCTCGCCGGTGAGGATTTCGTAGAGCACGCAGCCGACGGAATAGACGTCGGAGCGCGCGTCGACCTGCTCGCCGCGGGCCTGCTCGGGCGACAGATACTGCGCGGTGCCGATCACCGCGGCCGTCTGGGTCATCGGATTGGAGCTGTCGGCGATCGCACGGGCGATGCCGAAGTCCATCACCTTCACCGCGCCCTGGCGGTTGATCATGATGTTGGCCGGCTTCATGTCGCGATGCACGATGCCGTTCTTGTGGCTGAAATCCAGTGCGGCGCAGACGTCGGCGATGACCTCCATCGCGCGCCGCGGCGGCAGCGGACCCTTGCCGCGCACGATATCGCGCAGGGTTTCGCCGTCGACGTACTCCATCACGATGTAGGGCAGCGGCCCGCCGTCGACCTCGGCCTCGCCGGTGTCGTAGACCGCGACGATCGCCGGATGATTCAGCGCGGCCGCGTTCTGCGCCTCCCGCTTGAACCGCAGATAGAAGGTCGGGTCGCGGGCCAGGTCCGCCCGCAACACCTTGATCGCCACGTCGCGACCCAGCCGCAGGTCGCGTGCCTTGTGCACCTCGGACATGCCGCCGAACCCGATGATCTCGCCCAGCTCGTAGCGAGAGGAGAGATTCTTCGGGGTCGTCATGGCAGTCCTTGCGGTTCTGTGGCCGGGGAACTACTGCTGTCGGTGGTGCCGTTGCTGTTCGTACCGTGGAATCCGTTGGTGCCGTGGCGCCCGTTGGTGCCGGTGGTGCCCTCGACACCGGGGATCCCCGGCAATGGTATTTCCAGAGACGGCCGCGGTATGCGACCCGTGGTCGTCGGCGCGGTGGTCGGTCGTTGCGGTCGCGTGGTGGTCGTCGGCGCGGGCGTGGTCGTCGGCGGTTCGGTGGTGGTCGTCGGCGCCTCGGTCGTCGTGGTGACCGGTGGTGGCGGCTGGTACCGGGTGGTGGTCGGCGGTTCGGTGGTGGTGGTGGTCGGCGGCGGCGGGGGCGGCGCGACGACCGAGGTGGGCGCCTTCTGCGGCGTGGGTTCCGGAGGATCGCCGCTCAGCAGCACCCACGCGGCGATTCCGCCCAGCGCCAGCGCGCCGATGCCGAGACCCGCGAGCGCCTTCTGCCCGGTGGTGAACCGCCCCTTGCGCTCGTCCTCGGGCGGGTGCCCGGGGATGGCGGCCGTCCCGCCGAGCGCCTGCGGCCGCCCGGAGGTCGGCGTCGAATAGCGCAGGGTGGCGTCGTCGTAATCGCCGCGGGGGAGCACGGCGGTCGGACCCGCGGGCGGCAGCACGCGCGCCGCGCCGGTCTGCGAGGCGGCGGGCCCGGCGGCGTTGCGCGGTGGCGGCGG
>NZ_JARWQD010000120.1 GCF_029869545.1 Nocardia wallacei
ATCGTCTAAGTCCAGGGGGTTGGCCGCGCGCAGCCGCGGCTGGTTTTCGGGTTAGACCTCGGCGACTATGGGGGGCAGCTCGCTCTCGTCGTATTCCCCCTCGGCCGTGGCGGTTTCGGGGTCGGTGAGCTCGTTCTTGAGGTTCGAGATGGCGGTGGCCAGCAGGCGCGGCGAGTACTTCTTGGGGTCGAGATTCAGGTCGCGCCCGATCATGGCCAGCAGGCGGCGCGAGTCGTCGGCGTCGTAGATGGAGAAGTTGGAGTTCAGGCCCGGCACCAGGGCGGCCTGGGTGCGCAGGATGCGCACGCAGCTGGCGTGGAACGTCGACACCCACATGGTGGTCGCGCGCGGGCCGACCAGACCGATCACCCGCTCGCGCATCTCGGCGGCGGCCTTGTTGGTGAACGTGATCGCGAGGATCTGGCCCGGTGTCACGCCGCGGGCGGCGAGCAGATAGGCGATGCGGCGGGTGAGCACGGCCGTCTTGCCCGAGCCGGCGCCGGCGACGATCAGCAGCGGCGAACCGGTGTGCGTCACCGCCGCCCGCTGCTGCGGATTCAGCCCCTCCAGCAGGCGTTCGGCCTGCTCGGCCCCGTCGGCGCGCTGCCGCTCGCCTGCCGACTGCCTGTCCCCCCGGGTCCGCTCCGCATGTTCCGAACCGGCCGGTCCCGAATTCGAGCGCGTCTCGTCAGCCACCGTCGTCTCCATCGTCCATCCACGCTACCGGCGGGCACCGACATCCTGTAGCCCCACCTGGTCTGTGCGGTCCTGGGAACACGAACCGTTTGGCTCCCCTCCGGGCCCGTGGCAGACTGACCACATGACCTGCGCGCTCGCGACCTCTGCTGCTCGGCTGATCACTGGCTATCGTGGTCACCGACCTTGCACCTGAGCGCGGATACTCGACGGGGGACAGTGAAAGACCCACAGGGTCTGTTTCATGGTGAAAGAACCGGACGGTAACGGGGTGGGGCCGCCTGCCGATCCTGGTTCTGACACGAGGAGAGAAGTTATGAGCACCTCTACGACGGAGACCGGGTCCGACGCGCTGCCCAGCAGCGAGGCGGAGATCGACAAGCTCCGCAAGGAGATCGACCGGCTCGACGCCGAGATCCTCGCCGCGATCAAGCGCCGCACCGAGGTCTCGCGGATCATCGGCCGCACCCGGATGGCCAACGGCGGCCCGCGCCTGGTGCATTCGCGCGAGATGAAGGTCCTGGAGCGGTTCAGCGAACTGGGCCAGGAGGGCCACACCCTCGCCATGCTGCTGCTGCGCCTCGGCCGCGGCCGCCTCGGTCACTGACCGACCCCAGACCACGCGGCGTTCGATGAGCACCGCGCCCCCAGGCCGCCCCGGGTGACTTCACCCCGGGGCGGCTTTTCCTGTCCTACGGCAGGGCGATGTATTTGGTGGACAGGTATTCGTCGATGCCCTCGAAGCCGCCCTCGCGGCCGAAGCCGGAGGCCTTGACGCCGCCGAAGGGCGCGGCGGGGTCGGAGATGACACCCCGGTTGATGCCGACCATGCCGGACTCCAGGCCCTCGGCGATGCGCAGGGCGCGGTCCAGGTTCTGGGTGTAGGCGTAGGCGACCAGGCCGTATTCGGTGTCGTTGGCCGCGGCCAGGCCCTCCTCCTCGGTATCGAATCCGACGATCGGGGCGACCGGGCCGAACACCTCCTCGCGCAGGATGCGGGCGTCGGCGGGGACGTCGGACAGGATCGTCGCCGGGTAGTAATAACCCGGACCGCCGGGGGCCTTGCCACCGATGCGAACCTGGGCGCCCTTGGCGACCGCATCGTCGACGAGTTCGGTGACGGTGTCGAGCTGGTCCTGGTTGATCAGTGGTCCGAGCGTGGTCGCCGGGTCGCTGCCGGGGCCGAGCTGCACGTCGGCCATCGCCGCGGCGAACTTGTCGGTGAATTCCGCGCGGACGGAGTTGTGCACGTGGAAGCGGTTGGCGGCGGTGCACGCCTCGCCGCCGTTGCGCAGCTTGGCCAGCATGGCGCCGGTGACCGCGGCGTCGACATCGGCGTCCTCGAACACCACGAACGGGGCGTTGCCGCCCAGCTCCATCGAGGTGCGCAGCAGCCCGTGCGCGGACTTCTCGACCAGCGTCCTGCCGACCTCGGTGGAGCCGGTGAAGGTGAGCTTGCGCAGGCGCGGATCGTTGAGCAGGGGCTCGGTGACCGCACCGGAGCGGCGGCTGGTGATGACCGACAGCACCCCGTCGGGCAGGCCCGCCTCGGTGCACAGCCGGGCCAGCAGCAGCATGGTCAGCGGGGTCGCCGACGCGGGTTTGACGATCATGGTGCAGCCCGCCGCCAGCGCCGGGCCGATCTTGCGGGTGCCCATGGCGAGGGGGAAGTTCCACGGCGTGATCGCCAGGCACGGGCCGACCGGCTGCTTGTGCACCACGATCCGGCCGGTGCCGGTCGGCGCGGTCTGGTAGCGGCCGTGGATGCGGGCGGCCTCCTCGGAGAACCAGCGGAAGAACTCGGCGCCGTAGCGGACCTCGTTGCGGGACTCCTGCAGTGCCTTGCCCATTTCCAGGGTCATCAGCAGCGCCAGGTCCTCGGTGCGTTCGATGATGCGGTCGTAGACGGCGCGCAGGATCTCCGCGCGGTCGCGGGCCGTCGTGGCGGCCCACTCCTGCTGCACCGCCGCCGCGGCATCCAGTGCGCGCATCGCGTCGTCCGGTGTCGCGTCGGCGACGTGGGCCAACGGCTCGCCCGTGGCCGGATTCTCGACCGGAAACGTCGCGCCGCCGGTGGCATCCACCGGCCCGCCGATCCAGAGCTGTGTGGGTACGGACTCGAGGAGTTCACGTTCGGACACCATGTGCCCAGACTATGCCTGTCCTGCCCGGACGTCCGCCGTGCCGGACTGCCGACGACATCACCGACGGTTACCTGCGCGTCCGGAGTGCGGTGAGTAATCTCGCGGGGGTGAGCAGCGACATCACCGCGACGGCGGCCTGGCGGAAACTGCACGATCATCATGCGGCGATCGGGGGGCGGCATCTGCGCGAGTTCTTCGCCGATGATCCCGGGCGCGGGCGCGAGCTGACCGTTCGCGTCGCGGATCTGTGGATCGACTACAGCAAGCATCGCGTGACCCGCGAAACCCTCGATCTGCTGGTCGAATTGGCCGAGGCGGCCGGGGTCGCGCAGCACCGCGATGCCATGTTCCGCGGCGAGCACATCAACACCTCCGAGGACCGCGCCGTCGGGCACGTCGCGCTGCGGCTGCCGAAGGGCGAGTCGATGACCATCGACGGCGCCGACGCCGGGGCCGAGGTGCACGAGGTGCTGCGGCGCATGGGCGAGTTCACCGATGCGGTGCGTTCCGGGCAGTGGCGCGGCGCCACCGGAGAGCGCATCCGGACGGTGGTGAACATCGGAATCGGCGGCTCCGACCTGGGGCCCGTCATGGTGCACCTGGCACTGCGGCACTATGCCGATGCGGGCATCTCGGCGCGGTTCGTCTCCAACATCGATCCGGCGGATCTCACCGCGAAGCTCGACGGGCTCGATCCCGCGACCACGCTGTTCATCGTTGCGTCCAAGACGTTTTCGACGCTCGAGACGCTGACCAACGCCACCGCGGCGCGGCGCTGGCTGGTCGCGGCCCTGGGCGAGGACGCGGTCGCCAAGCATTTCGTGGCCGTGTCCACCAATGCCGAGCGGGTGTCGGCGTTCGGCATCGACACCGCGAACATGTTCGGCTTCTGGGATTGGGTCGGCGGGCGCTACTCGGTCGATTCCGCGATCGGACTGTCGGTGATGGCGACGGTCGGCAAGGAGCGCTTCGCGGAGTTCCTCGCCGGAATGCACAGCGTGGACGAGCATTTCAGGTCCGCTCCCCTGGCGTCGAACGCGCCGGTGCTGCTGGGCCTGCTCGGGGTGTGGTACTCGAACTTCTTCGGCGCGGAATCGCGTGCGGTACTGCCGTATTCGAACGATCTGGCCCGCTTCCCGGCCTATCTGCAGCAGCTGACGATGGAGTCCAACGGCAAGTCGGTGCGCGCGGACGGCAGCCCGGTCGGCGCCGCCACCGGGGAGATCTTCTGGGGCGAGCCCGGCACCAACGGGCAGCACGCCTTCTACCAGCTGCTGCACCAGGGCACCCGGTTGATCCCCGCCGATTTCATCGGATTCGCCCGGCCCACCGACGATCTGCCGACCCGCGACCGCACCGGCAGCATGCACGACATCCTGATGAGCAACCTGTTCGCGCAGACCAAGGTGCTCGCGTTCGGCAAGTCCGCCGAGGAGATCGCCGCCGAGGGCACCGATCCGAAGCTGGTGCCGCACAAGGTGATGCCGGGTAATCGGCCCACCACGACGATCCTCGCGCCGCGGCTCACCCCGTCGGTGGTCGGGCAGTTGATCGCGCTGTACGAGCATCAGGTGTTCGTCGAGGGCGCGATCTGGGGCATCGACAGCTTCGACCAGTGGGGCGTGGAGCTCGGCAAGCAGCAGGCCCTGGAACTGGAGCCGCTGCTGACCTCCGCGGAAGACCCCGCGCCGCAGTCGGATTCGTCCACGGACGCCCTGGTCCGCTGGTACCGCGAGAACCGGTAGGCCCCGCTACAGGGCGGCGCGGGCGAGGATCGCGGAGGTGTCGGCGCCCACCGGAAGGGTACCGAAGGCGATGCCCCAGTCACCGCCGAATCGGGTGGCGCAGAAGGCATCCGCGACGGCGGCGTGGCCGTGGCGGACCAGCTGGGCGCCCTGCAGCACCAGCGCCATCAGCTCGACCACGCGGCGGGCGCGGTATTCGATATCGGACAGGTCGGTGAGTTCCTTGCCGATGCGGTCGATGGCGTCGTCGAGGTGACGGTCGGCGCCGCGGGCCAGCGTCACCTCGTTGAAGTAGGCCTCCACCGTCTCGGGCTGACGGCCCATGGCGCGCAACGCATCCAGCGCCGCGACATTGCCCGAACCCTCCCAGATCGACATCAGCGGCGCCTCGCGATACAGCCGCGGCATGCCGGAATCCTCGACATAGCCGTTGCCGCCCAGGCATTCCAGCGCCTCGGCCGCGTGCACGGGAGCGCGCTTGCAGACCCAGTACTTCGTGACGGCCAGGGCGATCCGGCGCAGCGCCGCCTCCGCGGGATCGGTGGCGGCGCGGTCGGTGGCACCGGCCAGCCGCATCATCACGGTGGTCGCCGCGTCGGACTCGATCACCAGGTCGGCGAGCACATTGCGCATCGAGGGCTGGTCGATCAGCTTGGCGCCGAACACTTCTCGGTGCCGGGCGTGATGGACCGCGTGCAGCAGGCCCACCCGCATGCCGGTGGCCGAGCCGATCACGCAGTCCAGCCGGGTCATGTTCACCATCTCGATGATGGTCTTCACCCCGGCGCCCTCGGCGCCGACCAGCCAGCCGACCGCATCCTCGTACTCGATCTCCGAGGACGCGTTGGACTTGTTGCCCAGCTTGTCCTTGAGCCGTTGCAGCCGCAGCGCGTTGCGGGAGCCGTCGGGCAGCACGCGCGGCAGCAGGAAGCACGACAGCCCGCCCGGCGCCTGCGCCAAGGTCAGGAACATGTCCGACATGGGCGCCGAGGTGAACCACTTGTGGCCGACGATGCGGTAGGTGCCGTCGGATTGCGGCGTGGCCGTGGTGGTGTTGGCGCGCACGTCCGAGCCGCCCTGCTTCTCCGTCATCGACATACCGGCGATGAGCCCGGCCTTGGACGACGGCTCGCGCAGCCCGAAATCGTAAGTGCGGGAACCGAGTAGCGGTTCGTAGCGCGCGGCCAGCTCCGGATTGTGGCGCAGCGCGGGTACCACCGCGTAGGTCATCGAGATCGGGCACATGTGGCCCGCGTCGGCCATGCCCCAGGTGTAGAACTTCGCGGCCCGCGCGGTGTGGGCGCCGGGCCGGTCGTCGAGCCACGGGGCCCCGTGCAGCCCGTGCGCCACCGCGACCTTCATCAGCTCGTGCCAGTAGGGATGGAATTCCACCTCGTCGACGCGATGGCCGTAGCGGTCGTGCGTGTGCAGCACCGGCGGGTACTCGTTGGCCACCCGGCCCCACTCCTGCGCCTCGGATCCGCCTGCGAGCGCGCCCAATTCGCGCACCTCGGCCTCGGCCCAGCCCGCACCCTCCCGGTGCAGTCCCTCGATCAGCGCGGGGTTGCCGGAGAAGTCGAACGGAACGATGGGCGGAACCTGGTTGAACACCTCGTGGGTGGGCATGCGGGGCACTCCTGTCTCTGTGACGCCGATGGTTACGGGCGTCCCTCGGGTTCGTGTAAACCCAAGGCGCGCAATGAGAATTCGATGAGTTCGGGCACCACCGACTCGCTCTGCAGCGCCTCGGCCAGCGGCCCGACCAGGACCTCGCCGATGGCGCCGACCAGGGCGGTGGCGCTGGTGCGCGGATTCTGCGGGGGCAGTTGGCCGTTCGCGACGCCCTCGGCGATCGCCGAGGCGAACGTCTCGGCGAAGGCGCGGCGGAATCGCAGCCGCTCGGTGTCCACCGCCGCGTCGACGGGCTCGGCGAGCAGCACGTAGGCCAGTTTCGGGTTCTTCAGCGCGCGCCCGGCGAAGGTTTCGACCGCGGCGGTGACCCGCTCGACGGCGCTGCCCGCGGCACCGGCCGCCGCGACCGCGGACACCTCCCGGCTGACGACATCCCGGAACACGGCGGTGACCAGTTCGGTCTTGCCGCTGAAGTTCTTGTAGACGGTGCCGGTGGCGACTCCGGCCTCGGCGGCGACCACCGCGATCGACATTCCCGCGAACCCGCGCTCGGAGAGCACCCTGGTCGCGGCGTGCACGATCGCGCCCGCCTGTGCGTCGAGGCGGGCCTGCACGGCGGGGGTCCGGCGGTAGGCCACGCAAGAAGTGAATCATGAATTCATTTCTTGACGCAAGGGGGTGCAGGCTGTTCGAATCGGACGATGACCGGCGACAGCGAGGAGCAGCCGTGAACGTACGAGTCGAGCGCAAGGGTCCGGTCTACACCGTGATCCTCGATCGCCCGCAGGCCCGCAATGCGGTCGACGGACCCACCGCGCGGGAGCTGGCCGACGCCTTCCGGGAGTTCGATGCCGATCCGGACGCCGCGGCCGCGGTGCTGTGGGGCGCGGGCGGCACGTTCTGCGCCGGCGCGGACCTGAAATCCCTGGGCACCGAACGCTCCAACGCCGCCACCGCGGAGGGCGACGGGCCGATGGGCCCGACCCGGATGCGGTTGTCCAAACCGGTGATCGCCGCGGTCGCCGGGTACGCGGTCGCCGGGGGGCTGGAGCTGGCGCTGTGGGCCGATCTCCGAATTGCCGAGCAGGACAGCACATTCGGCGTGTTCTGCCGCCGCTGGGGCGTACCGCTCATCGACGGTGGCACCGTGCGGCTGCCGCGCATCGTCGGCGACGGGCGCGCCATGGACATGATCCTCACCGGCCGCGCCGTGGGCGCCACCGAGGCGCTGCAGATGGGCCTGGTGAACCGCGTCGTCCCGCCGGGCGAATCCCGCAGTGCCGCAGAGGAACTCGCCGCCGAACTGGCCGCGCTACCACAGACCTGCCTGCGCTCGGACCGCATGTCCGCACTCGAGCAGTGGGGCCTGGACGAGGACGCCGCCGTCGCCAACGAGTTCCGCCACGGACTGACGGCCCTGTCCGACGCCGACGGCGCCCTGGCCGGTGCCCAACGATTCGCCTCGGGCGCCGGGCGGCACGGCGCCTCGGCCTGACGGGGGGCGGCAGCCGTCTTCGCGGTAATGGCACCATGGCGTCATGCTGCCGCCACCTCGAACCATGCCGGATAGCGCGGGCACCGAGCGGATAGGACCGCAGGCGAGTCGGCTCCCGGTGCGTTGCCCACGGGCGGGAGATGATGCGCCGCCGGGCTCGGTCGAACGGTGTGATCGATGAGTCGGTTGAGCGTTGTCGATGAGATCTTTCTGCGGGCGCATCGTGGATTGGGGACTCCGATTGCGCTGCAGGGGTTGTGGCGGACCGCCGATCGGGTCGAGCCGGAGGTGCTGGAGCAGGTGCACGGCGCGCTGCGGGGCGGGCCGCTGGGGCGGCGGGTGGTGCGGTCGCGGATTCCGGGGGCGCGGCCGTTGTGGCGGGCCAACGACCGGGCGCATCCGCTGGAATTCGCGCAGCGGCCGATCCCCGCGACCGGTCTGCTCGATTGGGCGGATGCGCAGGGATCCGATCTCGATCCGGAGTTCGGGCCGGGATGGCGGCTGGCCGCGGCGCGGGTCGCGGGCGGCGGGTCGATCGTCGCGCTGACCTGTTCGCACGCACTCGCCGACGGCCGCGGTCTGGTCACCGCCGTCGATCTCGCACTGACCGGTGGTGCTGTTCCGGAAACCGGTGCGGTGCAGTCGGATTGGGCCGACGCCCGGCGCCAGTGGCGCACCGTGGTGGGCCGCACGGCGGGTGCGCTGCGGCGTGGCATCCCGCAGCGGCCCGCGGCACCGGCCGCCCGGGTGTCCGCCACCGCCGGGCGCGCGACACACGGTGCCGTACTGCAGATTCCGGCGGCCGACTGGGATCTGGTCGGCGCGGCGCGCGGCGGCACCGCGAATACGCTGTTCGTCCATCTCGTCGCGAACATCCTGTGGGACAGCGGATTTCCCGAGTCCTCGATCACCGCCAGCCTGCCCGTGGACACCCGCGACGAACCGCGCGTCGACAACGACATGGCGATGACCGAGGTCACGGTGACGCGTGCCGACACCCCGGCCACGCTGCGCGAGAAGTGCCGCGCCGCATACGAATACCGCATGTCCAGCCCCGGCGGCCTCCCGGAGGAACTGCTGCAGGTGCTGCCCGAGCGCGTGGCCTACACGCTGTCACGAGGTGCGGGCGAACGAGACATCCTGTGCTCCAACATCGGTCCGCTTCCGGCCTCGCTGGCCCATCTCGGCCCGCATCGCTGCATCGGTGTCGCGACCCGCGCCATCCACCCCGGCCTGCTCTCCACCGAACTCCCCCGCACCCGCCTGTCGGCCTACCTCTCCCGCTCCGGCCACACCTACACCCTGGCCTTGGTAAGCCTCGATCCCGACCGCATCGAATCCGCCACGGCCCTGGCGGATCTCGCCGCGAGCGCCCTGGACAAACTGGACCTGCCCAACACCGCGTGGTGAACATCTGCGGTCCTGTGGCTACAGCGCCGCCGGGACACCGGATACGCGGGCCAGGACGTGCTCGGGTGTCTCGATGCCGGACGCGAGGTCCGGGGACGGCACGGGGGCGTCGAAGACCCGGCGGACCGGCAGGACCCCGGCCCAGGTATCGCTGCCGAGGTCGTCGGGGTCGTCGCGCGGGCCGCCGGTGCGCATCTTCACCGAGGCCTCGGTGAGGTCGAGGGCGAGCACGGCCGTCGCGGCGAGTTCCTTCTTGGACGGCGAGCGCACGGCGTCCCAGGCGCCCGGTGCCGCGCGCTCGACGATGACGCGCAGCGCATGCAGACGCTCGTCGCGGCCGGTGACCTCCACCGGGCGGCCGTGGATGACCGCCGAGCGGTAGTTCATCGAGAAATGCATGGCCGAGCGGGCGTAGACGATGCCGTCGACGTGCGTCACCGTTACCGAGACATCGCCGGTCATGGCCGCCCGCAGATTGCCCGCACCGGTGGAACCGTGCAGGTAGAGGGTGTCACCGTCGCGGCCGTAGACGGTCGGCAGCACGACCGGGGCGCCGTGCATCAGAACGCCGAGGTGACAGATCATCCCGTCGTCGAGGACCGCGTCCAGCGCGTCGCGGTCGAAGGCGGCGCGCTCGCGGCTGCGGGTGAGCGTGCTGCGTGACGTCGGCGAGAGCGGGGGCCGGGCGGAGGTCGACTCGGTCATGACACCAGCATCCCGGCGGAAATGGCATTATGAAATGGCCAATTCACCGAAGAAATGGAAGACCACTTTGACGGCGCTCGACGAACTGCCGCTGACCGTGGATCGCGACGCGCCCGTTCCTCTGGCCGTCCAGGTTGCCGATCGTCTGCGGGAGGCCGCCACCGCGGGCCGGTTGCGCGGGGGCGACCGGCTGCCGTCCTCGCGGGCGCTCGCGACCCGGCTGGGTGTCAGCCGCACCGTGGTCACCGCGGCCTACGACCAGTTGCACGCCGAGGGCTGGCTCACCGGCAGGCACGGATCGGGGACCTTCCTCACCGCCTCCCCCGACCCGGCGCCGAGCCCTCCCGCCGCACCGGACGAATCCGAATGCGACACTCTCCGATACGATCTCGCGCCGGGCACGCCGTGCGTGGAGGCGATCGACCGCGCCGCGTGGCGCCGCGCCTGGCGGTCGGCCTCGGATCGAATCCCGCTGGCGCGCAAGGACAGACGAGGCGAACCGGACTATCGGGCGACGGTCGCCGAACAACTGCTCCGCCACCGCGGGCTCACCGCCGGGAGCGACACCGTGGTCCTGGCCACCGCGGGAACCGGTGCCGCCGTGGGCGAGCTGGCGGCCGCGCTGCTGCGCCCCGGCGATACCGTGGCGATGGAGGATCCGGGCTATCAGCGTGCGGTGGGGGCCTTCCGGGCGGCGGGCGTGCGGGTGGTGCCGGTGCCGGTCGATGGCGACGGACTTCGGGTCGACAGGATTCCGCGCGGGGTCGAGGCCGTGTATTGCACTCCCGCCCACCAGTTCCCGCTCGGCGCGCGCATGCCCGCGGCCCGGCGCATCGAGTTGATCGAATTCGCCCGCCGCGCCGGAATTTTCGTCATCGAGGACGACTACGACGGGGAACTGCGCTACGACACCGCCCCGTTGCCGATGCTGGCCACCCTCGCGCCCGATACCGTCGTCCACCTGGGGACGACGTCCAAGATCCTCAGCCCGACACTCGGCGTCGGGTGGCTGGTCGCGTCCCCGGCGACAGCGAAAGCCGTAGTGACACACCGGGAGTCCACCGGCACCGGACCGTCGCCCGCGGGCCAGCAGGTCCTGGTCGAACTCGCCCGGCACGGCGACCTGATGCGCCACCTGCGCCGACTCCGTCGTGAGATGCCGCCGCGCCGGGCGCTCGTGGTCGACGAGTTGCGCGGCGGCGGTCTCGAGGTGGTCGGCGACGACGCGGGATCCCACCTGCTGGTGCCGCTGCCGTCGGCGGCCGCCGAGGAACGCGCCATCGAGGCCGCCCGCCGCCGCGGCGTCCTCCTCGACGGCCTGAGCCGCCACTACCTCGGGCCGCAACGCAGTTTCGGTGTCCCGCTGGGATATTCGTCCCTGTCGCGCGCAGACCTGCGCGGGGGGGGGGGGGGAGACCCCCCCCGCCGCCGCGGCCCCCCCCCCCCCCACGCCCGCCCCCGCCCCCCCCCCCCCCCCCCG
>NZ_JARWQD010000121.1 GCF_029869545.1 Nocardia wallacei
CCCCCCCCCGCGGGGGGCGGGGGGGGCTTCCCCCCCCCCCCATATCCCCCCTACTGGGGGGCCCCCCCCCCCCCCGGGGCCCCGGGGGGGGCCGGGCCCCGGGCGCCGCCCCCCCCCCCCCCCCGCGGCCGCATCGGCCTCCGCCCGCGCGGCCTGCAGGTCGACCAGGGCCTTGTTCACCGCCTCGCGCTTCTGCGCGACCTCGGTGTCGAGCTGCTGCAGCTGCTGCTCGGCCGCGGCGACCTCGTTGATCAGCCCGCTTACCTCGGTGACGCCCGCGTCCACCTGCCCGTTGGCATCGGCGATATCGCCGTCGCTGGGGTTCGGGGGCGGTGGGGGCGCCGCCGCGGCCGTGGGCACCGATACCGACAGCGCGAGCGCGCACAGCAGCAACCCCAGAGCGACCTTGATCGAGCGCCCCTGCCCGTTCGATCCAGCCACTCGCCCACCTCCCTGCCTGGCATCGCCTCACGAGCCCCAGCCAACCCCTGAATCCCACCGGCCGCTGCAAGCCCTTATGACACTTCTTCCCCACGCGTGTCATTCGAAACCGTACGGCACTTCTCTCACTGAGAAAACACAGGCAACGGAATGCCACCAGTGTAATTTACGAGTAGCTGAGCGATAGCCTAGCGCTTATCCGGTTTCCTCGACCAAAACAAACCAGCTCACTGGAAGCTGCCGGATCGGTGCGCGCACGCCCACGTACGGCTGAGTGCCGTACTTCGCACAGCTGCCACAGACGACCCCTCATGCCCAACAAGAAGCACCCGACAGCCGAAGCTGCCGGGTGCCGAAGCACGAAGGCGCTACTTGTAGGGATTCTCCGGTTGTTGCGGCGCATCGAAGAACCATTGCCCACCACCAGGAGGATCCTCGAAGCAGTCACCCGAGCCCTGATACCTCATCTTCTCCAGCTTGCAAAGTTTCTCGCTGTCTTCACCCGCAAAGGGACCATACCGCTCGGCCGAGGCCACACCCGTGCACCCGAGAGCGATCCCCCCGACCATCAGCGCAACCGCAAGAGTCTTCTTTCGCATGCTTCCTCCCATTCATGCGCCCCTTGTAAGCACAACATGCGCAATGCTACCGGATCTCGACGAAACATCTTGTTACACAGCGATGTTCGCCACGATCTCTCGCGGCTCGGGCGACAGAGAAAGGGCTGTCCTACGAGCTTTGCTTTCCGGTTACCGTCGGCGCTTCAACGGTGTCACGCCCACGCCTGGCCTTGATCCAATACAGTCCACCGATGAGCAACAGCACTCCCGCCACGAATACCGAGGTCGCCACCGTAGGCGACACCTGTTGCGGGGACTCGAGACGGTCGACAAAGATTTGCGCCGCCGTGTCGGAATGCCCGACCTTCTGCCCTTTGGCCGGATCCTCGGCCCACTCCAGCCGAGCCCGCGGGATGGAATCGCTGTAGGTCCCGACCATATCGTCACTGAACACCGCCACCGTGCCGTGCTCTGTCTTGCCCACGGCGGTAGCCAGGTCACGCATGTCCGACTCACGGCCATCGTTGCCCTGCACCACCACGATGCTCAGCTCGATCCCGTGCTCACGGGCATCATCGACGATCGCCGCCAACGCCCCCTCTTTCTGCTTCTGACCCTTCGGCGTCGCTACGTGGTTGTCGGACAAGTCCTCCAGTATCGCGTTCACATCGACATTAGACGGCAGAGCCGCCGCCTTGGGCGTGAGAACCGAGGTGTAAAAGACGGTCATCTTCCATCCGGTCTGTCGAGCCGCCCCGGGGGCGACGGGCATCCAACACTCTTCAGGCGATCAGCATGCTGACGACGGCACGCCGGAACCGACTACTCCGACGGGCCCGAGAGCACAGTACGCGACAGGAGGATGATGGTTGCTGGCACGGCGCCCATGACGTGCCCCCGTGTTTCACAGGACAAGCGTACTGTTAGGGTTGGAGTTACGAGGCGCGCGGACCGGATCGCGCCCTCGACCGGGCCGCCGGCACAGCCCCGCCGGTGGCCGAGAGACTCACCGACGAGTGGAGCTGAACGTATGACGAGCATCGATACATTCGGCGCCAAAGGCACCCTCGAGGTCGGAGATCGGTCCTATGAGATCTTCCGCCTCTCCGCCGTGCCCGGCACCGAGAAGCTGCCCTACGCCCTGAAGGTCCTGGCGGAGAACCTGCTCCGCACCGAGGACGGCGCCAACATCACCGCCGATCACATTCGCGCCATCGCCGATTGGGATCCGTCGGCGGACCCGAACACCGAAATCCAGTTCACCCCCGCGCGTGTCATCATGCAGGACTTCACCGGCGTGCCCTGCATCGTCGACCTGGCCACCATGCGCGAGGCCGTCGCCGCCCTGGGTGGCGATCCGGACAAGGTGAACCCGCTCGCGCCCGCCGAGATGGTCATCGACCACTCCGTCATCATCGACGTCTTCGGCCGCGCGGACGCCTTCGAGCGCAACGTCGACATCGAGTACCAGCGCAACGGTGAGCGCTACCAGTTCCTGCGTTGGGGCCAAACGGCTTTCGACGATTTCAAGGTCGTGCCGCCGAGCACCGGCATCGTGCACCAGGTCAACATCGAACACCTGGCGCGCGTGGTCATGGAGCGCAACGGGCAGGCATATCCGGACACCCTGGTCGGCACCGACTCGCACACCACCATGGTCAACGGCCTGGGCGTGCTGGGCTGGGGCGTCGGCGGCATCGAGGCCGAGGCGGCCATGCTGGGCCAGCCCGTCTCGATGCTGATCCCGCGCGTGGTCGGCTTCAAGCTGACCGGCGAGATCAAGCCGGGCGTCACCGCCACCGACGTCGTGCTGACGGTCACCGACATGCTGCGCAAGCACGGCGTGGTCGGCAAGTTCGTCGAGTTCTACGGCAAGGGTGTCGCCGAGGTGCCGCTGGCCAACCGCGCCACGCTGGGCAATATGAGCCCCGAATTCGGTTCCACCGCAGCGATTTTCCCGATCGACTCGGTGACCGTCGAGTACCTGAAGCTGACCGGCCGCTCCGACGAGCAGGTCGCCCTGGTCGAGGCGTACGCCAAGGAACAGGGCCTGTGGCACGACGCCGACCACGAGCCCGCGTACTCGGAGTACCTGGAGCTGGACCTGAGCACGGTGGTGCCCTCCATCGCCGGTCCGAAGCGCCCGCAGGACCGAATCCTGCTGTCGGAGAGCAAGACCGCGTTCCGCAAGGACATCCACAACTACACCAGCGACGCGGAGAGCGGCCCCGCCGCCACCACCCCGCACACGCACCTGGACGAGGCCATCGAGGAGTCGTTCCCGGCCAGCGACCCGGCCCAGCTGTCGTTCGCCGAGGACGATGCCGTGCTGCCGACCGCCGCCAACGGCGCGGTGGGCCGCCCGTCCAAGCCGGTCAAGGTCCAGACCGAGGAGTACGGCGACTTCATCCTCGACCACGGTGCCGTGGTGGTCGCCTCGATCACCTCCTGCACCAACACCTCCAACCCGTCGGTCATGATCGGCGCGGCGCTGCTGGCGCGTAACGCCGTGGAGAAGGGCCTGTCCCGCAAGCCGTGGGTCAAGACCTCGATGGCGCCGGGCTCGCAGGTCGTCAACGGGTACTACGAGAAGGCCGGGCTGTGGCCGTACCTGGACAAGCTGGGCTTCAACCTGGTCGCGTTCGGCTGCGCCACCTGCATCGGCAACACGGGCCCGCTGCCGGAGGAGATCTCCAAGGCCGTCAACGACAACGACCTGACCGTGACCGCGGTGCTGTCGGGCAACCGCAACTTCGAGGGCCGCATCTCCCCCGACGTGAAGATGAACTACCTGGCCTCGCCGCCGCTGGTCATCGCCTACGCGCTCGCGGGCACGATGGACTTCGACTTCGAGAACGAGGCGCTGGGGAAGGACACCGACGGCAACGAGGTGTTCCTGAAGGACATCTGGCCGTCGCCGCAGGAGATCCAGGACACCATCGACCGCGTCATCAGCCGCGACATGTTCATCGAGGACTACGCGGACGTGTTCAAGGGCGACGAGCGGTGGCGTTCGCTGCCCACCCCGGAAGGCAAGACCTTCGAGTGGGCCCAGGACTCCACCTACGTGCGCAAGCCTCCGTACTTCGAGGGCATGCCGCAGACCCCGGAACCCGTGCAGGACATCAAGGGCGCGCGAGTGCTCGCGCTGCTGGGCGATTCGGTCACCACCGACCACATCTCCCCGGCGGGCAACATCAAGGCGGGCACCCCGGCCGCGCAGTACCTCGAGGCCAACGGCGTCGAGCGCAAGGACTACAACTCCTACGGCTCGCGGCGCGGTAACCACGAGGTGATGATCCGCGGCACCTTCGCCAACATCCGGCTGCGCAACCAGCTGCTCGACGACGTCTCGGGCGGTTACACCCGCGACTTCACCCAGGACGGCGGCCCGCAGGCGTTCATCTACGACGCCTCGCAGAACTACCAGGCCGCGGGCATCCCGCTGGTCGTGCTGGGCGGCAAGGAGTACGGCTCGGGTTCCTCGCGCGACTGGGCGGCCAAGGGCACCAGCCTGCTGGGCGTCAAGGCGGTCATCACCGAGTCGTTCGAGCGCATCCACCGCTCCAACCTCATCGGCATGGGCGTGATCCCCCTGCAGTTCCCGCAGGGTGAGTCGGCGGCGTCGCTGAAGCTCGACGGCACGGAGACCTTCGATATCGAGGGCATCACCAAGCTGAACGAGGGTGTGACTCCGAAGACCCTGAAGGTGACCGCCACCAAGGAGAACGGCGAGAAGGTGTCGTTCGACGCGGTGGTGCGCATCGACACCCCCGGTGAGGCCGACTACTACCGCAACGGTGGCATCCTGCAGTTCGTGCTGCGCAACATGATCAGCAAGTGATTCGATAGGTTGTCACGCTCGGGCCCCGATCGGTTTCGGGGCCCGGGCCCGTTTGGAGGAGCCCATGCCCAAGGTCAGTGACGACCACCTCGCCGCCCGGCGCAGCCAGATCCTCGACGGGGCTCGGCAGTGCTTCGCCGAGTTCGGTTACGAGGGCGCCACGGTGCGCCGTCTGGAGGACGCCATCGGCCTGTCGCGGGGGGCGATCTTCCATCACTTCCGCGACAAGGACGCGCTGTTCCTGGCGCTGGCCCACGAGGACGCGGCCCGCATGGCCGAGGTCGCGGCGACCCAGGGCCTGGTGCAGGTGATGCGCGATATGCTCGCGCGCCCCGAGGATTTCGACTGGCTGGGAACGCGGCTCGAGATCGCGCGGCGGCTGCGCACCGATCCGGAGTTCCGGGCGAATTGGGAGCAGCGGTCCGAGGAGCTCACCGCGGCGACGATCGCGCGCCTGGAGCGGCGCAAGGCCGCCGGCGCGCTGCGCGACGACGTGCCGACCGACGTCCTGCTGGGCTACCTGGATCTCGTCCTGGACGGCCTCATCGCCCGGATCGCCTCCGGGCACGCCAACGACAACCTGTCCGCCGTACTGGACCTGGTGGAAGCCTCGGTGCGCCGCAAGCAGTGAGCCGACATCCGGGTTGGCACCCAAGGATTTTCGTTGATCGGCGGCCTCGGGCAGCACGGCCCGGGAAGCCTCGGAATGGCAGTCGATGCACGATGGCAGTGGGTGCCGTCGTGCACCGCACGCCGATCCGCGCGGGATGCGGAATCCGCGGCGCCCCAACGACATCCATCGTCGTGACGCAGGCCACGCGTCATCCGGAAATACCGGGCATATGCCTGAGGTTTGCCGAGGTATGACGTTTTCTGTGCCTGTCACCGTCCGCGGCTACGAACTCGATGTGAACGGCCACCTGAACCAGGCCGTCTACCACCAGTACGCCGAGCACGCGCGGTGGGAGGTACTGCGGGCGGCCGGGCTGGTCCCGGACAAGATGCGGCTGGCGGGCGTGGGGCCGGTGGTGCTGGAGTCCACGGTGAAGCATCTGCGGGAGCTGCACCTCGGCGACGAGGTCACCGTCACCAGTGAATTCGAATGGGGCGAGGGTAAGGCATTCCGGATGCGGCAACAGATCATCAAGCTCGACGGCACGGTGTCCGCCGAATTCGGCGTCGTCCTCGGGCTGATGGACCTCACCGCGCGCAAACTCGTGTCGAACCCGATCGAGCGGTTCCTGGAGTTGGCCGAGTCCCGCGAGGCGCTGGGTCTGTAAGGGCGGCGGGCGCCGCGCGGCGCGTTGATCGCTCAACTGAAAATCTTTCGGCGATAGCGCATTACACATCGGGACCAGCGATTCGTCCTTGCACCTGAAATCTTCCGATGTGAACCGATCGGCGGGGTCGCGGGGATATGATCCAGGTCACGCTCGGCTTCCGTGGCAAACCGCGAGCAGATCGGAGACCAGCCCCATGCCCGAAACCATGCGCCCGTCCGCCCCTGCCGTAGGCCCGATTCCGGACATTCGGGATCTCGTGCCGCCACTGCCCGGCTATCTGGTCGCGGAGTCGGACCACACGATCAGCGTGCGCGTGGGCGAGGGCACGTGGACCTTCGATCGGGCGGACGTACTGCGCTTGGACGACCACTCCGGCGGCGCCGACCACCCCGTGCGGGTCTGGGTCCGCCCCGGCGCCACGGCCGACTTCACCCAGCGCCGCCGCATCGACCTCACCGACCGCCCGATGACGCTCCCCCACCGGCCCCCGGCCTTCGCCTGCGGCACCAACGGGCTGGGGACAGAAGGCTCCGCTACCCACGGCAACGATGTGCTGGGAACAGAAGGCTCCGCTACCCACGGCAACGATGTGCTGGGGACAGAAGGCTCCGCTGCCCGCAGCAACCATGTGCTGGGAACAGGAGACTCTACTGCCCACGGCAACCATGTGCTGGGAACAGGAGATTCCGCTGCTCGTGGCCGTGGCGATGATGGGTTGCAGCGGCTGGCCGATGAGTGGGCGCGGGCGTTGCGGCTGCCCGCCCGGCCGGGCGTCGGCGGCGCCACGGCCACCTTCTGCCAGACCATGACCTGCGCGCGCAGCGACGACGGCACCGCCTGCGACAGTCTCGACTGAGGCGCTGCGATGGCCGCCGCCCGCCCGGCAGGTTCGGTGCTGATCGTCACCGAGGCCGACGACCTGCACGCCGACGCGATGACGGCCACGCTGCGAAAGCACCACCGGCTCACCCCGATTCGCCTCGATATGCGCGAGTTCCCCCGCGCGACCGGCAGTTTCCGCCTGGACCGCGCCGGTACCGCGCGGTCGCTGTCACAGGTGGTGGGGCTCGACGATGTCACCGCGGTCTGGTGGCGGCGGCCGCACCAGTGCGTCGTGCCCGGCGGCGTCCGGCACGCCGACGACGACTACCGGCAGGCCGAATGCGACGGCTTCCTACAGGGCCTGCTCTGGTCGATTCCGGCGGTCTGGGTCAACGACCCGGGCGCCGACCGCACCGCCACCCGCAAGATCGTGCAGCTGGAGACGGCACGCCGCAGCGGATTCCCGATCCCGGAGACCCTGATCACCAACGATCCGGACGAGGCACGCAGCTTCATCGGCTCCCGCCCCGGCCCGGTGATCTACAAGCGCACCGGCACCGGCCGCGCCGAATTCTCCGAGACCAGGATCATCGCCCCCGCCGATCTGGACCGCCTGGGCACCATCCGCTCCGCACCGACCACGTTTCAGGACTACATCGACGCCGAGTGCGATCTGCGCGTGGTGTGGATCGACGGCATCGAATGGACGGTGCGCATCGACTCGCAATCCGGTGCCGGACGGGTGGATTCGCGCCTGGACACCTCCGTGGAGTTCGGCCCCGCGCGGCTTCCGGCCTCGGTGAGCAAGTCGCTGGCGACGCTGATGGGCGCGCTGGGCCTGGCGTTCGGCGTGCTCGACCTGCGGCTCGGCACGGACGGCGAGTACTACTTCCTGGAGGTGAACCCGCAGGGGCAGTTCGCCTATCTGGAGATCAAGACCGGGCTCCCGATCTTCGAGAGTCTCGCCAACTATCTCGCCGTCGGCGACGCCGCGGTCGAGCGCTACTGACTGTCGCGCGCCGACAGCATCCGGGTATCGTTCCGCGTATGCGCGGCCACGACCTCGTCGGTCGTATACGCGGTGCGCCACCGCATCTCGTGACAACCGCGCGGATCTCGTTGCAGCCGTGTGGTGGTCACGCCGTCGGGCGTAGACCACAACGTGCGCAACGGGTTCCGGACCGCCTGTTACTTGCTGCTGGCTTTACGCCGGTTCGCCCCGCCCCGGCTGCGGAGTTGCACGTGCGACTCCACCAGCACGTTGTGGATGAACCCGTACGAGCGGCCGGTCTCCCGGGCCAGCGAGCGGATACTTGCCCCCGCCTCGTACTGCTTCTTGAGCTGGGATTGCAGGCGGTCTCGCGACTTTCCGGTGACGCGCGTGCCTTTACCCAACGTGGACTTCCCTTGTGCGGGCCTGTCACTCATGGCTTCCTCCGGTCGCCCTGCAGCCTTATTCCAGGCTAAACACTCGACCGTCGGTGATCAACGCCTCGCTGTGATTTAGCTCACCGATTTTCGGGATAGTCCGGACCGGGCGACGAATTCCCGCCCCGGGCCCCGTCCCCACTTCGACAGCGATACCGCGACGAACTCTCCGGGAGCACCCCATGCGCAAGATCACCGCAGGCCTGTTCATCGCCCTCGACGGCGTGGTCGAAGACCCCCAGGACTGGCATTTCCCCTATTACAACGAGGAGATGGGCGCGGCGGTCGACGCGCAGCTCGGCACCGCCGACACGCTGCTGCTGGGCCGCGTCACCTACGACAGCTTCGCCGGTGCCTGGCCCGCGCGCGAGGCCGAGGGCGGCGAGGACGCCTACTTCGCCAAGAAGCTCGGCGATGCGCGCAAGCTGGTCGCGACGCGCCAGGACCTCGCCTTCACGTGGCGCAACTCCGAAGTGCTGAAAGGCGATCTGCTGGAAGCGGTCACGGCGCTCAAACAGGAACCCGGCGGCGATATCGCCATGAGTGGCTCGGTGTCGGTCGTCCGTCAACTCCTGGCCGCCGGATTGATCGACGAACTGCATCTGTTGGTGCATCCGATCGCGGTCCGCAAGGGCCTGCGCCTGTTCGACGAGGCCGACACCACCCTGCCGCTGACCCTGCGCAGCGCGACGCCGTTCAGCACCGGTGTCGTGCACCTGGTCTACGGTCCGGGCGAGCACCGCACGGGCGGCTACGAGGACGCCAAACGGCATCTCGCACAGGACGACTGACGGCCGCTCAGGCCAGCTGGATGAGCTCCAGGTACTCCTGCGACCAGTGGTCCTCGGTGCCGTCGGGCAGCATGATGACCCGCTCCGGGTTCAGCGCCTCGGCGGCACCGGGATCGTGGGTCACCAGCACCACCGCACCGGCGTAGCTGCGCAGCGCGTCGAGCACCTGCTCGCGCGATATCGGGTCCAGGTTGTTGGTGGGCTCGTCGAGCAGCAGCACATTCGCCGCCGAGGACACCAGCCCGGCCAGCGCCAGGCGGGTCTTCTCGCCGCCGGACAGCGTCCCGGCGGGCTGCTCGAGCTGCGGGCCGGAGAACATGAACGCGCCCAGCAGGCCGCGCAGGTCCTGTTCGCCCGCGTCGGGGGCGGCGTGGCGGATGTTCTCCCACACCGACGCGGTGTCGTCGAGGGTGTCGTGCTCCTGCGCGAAGTACCCGATCTTCAGGCCGTGGCCGGGCACCAGACCGCCCGCGGACGGTTGCTCGACCCCGGCCAGCAGCCGCAGCAGGGTCGTCTTACCGGCGCCGTTGAGGCCCAGCACGACCACCCGGCTGCCGCGATCGATGGCGAGGTCGACGCCGGTGAAGATCTCCAGCGAGCCGTACATCTTGGTCAGGTTCTCCGCCATCAGCGGCGTCTTGCCGCAGGCGGCGGGCTCCGGGAACTTGATGCGCGCCACCTTGTCGGACACGCGGATCTCGTCGGCGTCGGCCAGCATGCGCTCGGCGCGCTTGACCATGTTCTGTGCCGCAACGGCTTTGGTGGCCTTGGCGCCCAGCTTGGCGGCCTGGGCCTTGAGCGCGGACGCCTTCTTCTCGGCGTTGGCGCGCTCGCGGCGGCGGCGCTGCTCGTCGGTGGCGCGGGCGTCGAGGTACTTCTTCCAGCCCATGTTGTAGATGTCGGCCTCGCCGCGCACCGCATCCAGGAACCACACCTTGTTGACCACGGCCTCGAGCAGTTCCACGTCGTGGCTGATCACGATCAGGCCGCCCTCGTGGTTCTGCAGGAAGCCGCGCAGCCAGGTGATGGAGTCGGCGTCGAGGTGGTTGGTCGGCTCGTCCAGCAGCAGGGTGCGGTCGGATTTGCCGCCGCTGCCGTCGGAGGCGGAGAACAGGATGCGCGCCAGCTCGATGCGGCGGCGCTGACCGCCCGACAGCGTGCGCAGCGACTGCCCCAGCACCCGATCGGGCAGGCCGAGGCTGTTGCAGATGCGCGCCGCCTCGCTCTCGGCGACATAGCCGCCCAGCGCCGAGAACCGCTCCTCGAGGCGGCCGTACTTGCGCACCGCCTTCTCGCGCTCGGCGTCGTCGGCGACCTCGGCCATCAGCGCCTGCTGCTTCTCCATCTCCCGGATCAGCGCGTCCAGGCCGCGGGCCGACAGCACCCGGTCGCGGGCCAGCACATCGAGGTTGCCCTCGCGCGGGTCCTGCGGAAGGTAACCGATCTCACCCGAGCGAACCACCTTGCCCGCGTACGGCTCGCCCTCCCCGGCGAGGATGCGCAGCGTCGTGGTCTTCCCGGCACCGTTGCGCCCGACCAGCCCGATCCGGTCGCCGGACTGCACCCGCAGCGCCGCGCCCGGCGCCGTCAGCAGGGTGCGGATTCCGGCCCGGACCTCCAGGTCGGTCGCGGTGATCACAGATATCTCCTCGGCATAGGCGGTTCGGGGCGACTGTTCGAGTGTGCATTCTCACGACACACAAGAACCACCGATTTTACCCAAGCGAACTATCGCCTGGCTCTCCCGGTGGCGGGTGCTTTCGGCCATACCGGCCGAGCTGCGGGCGCAACGTCGAATCCTTGCGTGGGCGGATGGTGAATTCACGGCGACGCGGATCAGTGGCGGAGGGTGACTTGGCGATGATCCGCGCCGTCTCGATCGCTGTGGATCGACCTGTCGTTCAGCAGCAGGGCGGTGTACCGGTTCCGGTGCGCACGCGGTCGCTGAGGGCGCGGAGTTGGTTGTAGGCGGCGGCGACCGGCAGCAGGACCCCGGTGGGGTGCTGCGCCTGCCAGTCGGCGCCGGCCTGTGCGGAGGCGAAGTAGCGGCCGGGGTTGCAGGTGGTGGCCCGCACCTGCGCCATGTCCAGTTCGTCGGGGCCCGGCAGTGACACTACTGCGGTGGCCGGGTCCAGGCCGTTGACTCCGACGGCCGGGTCGACGGTCAGCCGGATGGTGGTTCCGGTTGCGGGGCAGGGTGATTCGATGCGGGCGGGGCGGCCGAGGATGGCGGGGAACAGGAGGGTGTCGGCGGCGCACCAGGTGTAGAGCAGGTGATTGTCGACGGTGAAGCGGTGCGGGGTGGGGTTGAGGGTGAGGCCCCAGCCGCGGATGCGGTGCTTGTCGTCGTATTCGATGTCGGCTGCCGCGGGCGCGGATTCGATATCGGCGACCTCGACTCCGGCGGCGGTGGCGAGCTGGTCGACGGCGATCGGTTCCCCGTGGGCGAGCAGCCGCATCGCGGTGCCCATGAGCGTGGTGCGGGTGGTTCCGGCGGGGTCGAACAGTTTGCCGATGATGGTGTCGGTGAACTTGCTGGCGGTCATGCCGGTGGCTTCCTTTCGGTGCAGGTGCTTCCGGCACCCAGCCTCGGGTCTACCCCCGGTGGGAGAGTCAAGCGCAGTCGGTGGATTCCCGCGCGGGTTCCCGGCCCAGCACACGTCATCGGCGACCAGGTGCACCCGGTGGGCGGACTCGAACTCGTCGATGCGGCCCAGAATTTGCTGGTACTCGCTGATGCGTCGGCGCAGCCGGTGCCGGGACCGCTGCAACAGTTCGGCCAGGCGGGAGCCGACCGACTGCCCGGGGTCGTCGAAGGCGGCCACCAGGTGGCGGATCTCGGCGATGGTCAGGCCCAGGCCGCGCAGCTCGCCGATGAAGCCGACGCACCACAGGGCGTCGGTGGTGTAGAGCCGGTAGCCGGACGGGCTGCGGCCGAGGGTGTAGATCAGCCCCAGATCGGTGTATTCGCGCAGCGCCTTCACCGAAACACCACTGCGGCGCGACAATTCACCGATCGTCATGCGCCCGGCGGTCGTCGTAGCCATCGAACTCTCCTTCCGTGGTTCCTCTCCCCCGTCTCAGCTCGCGCAGCAGGACAATTCGGTGACGTCGGTGGTGAAGGTCTGGGCGGTGAGCTTCAGCGCCTCGGCCATGGTCAGGTACGGCGCCCAGGCGCGGGCGAGCTGCTCGACGGTCATGCCCGCGGTGATCGCGTATCCGGCGGCGGCGATCAGATCCCCGGCGCCCTCGGCGACCGCGTGCACACCCAGCACCCGCCCCGTGTCGGCGTCGGCGACCAGCTTCACCACGCCACGGGTGTCGCGGTCGACCAGCGCGCGGGGCACGCTCTCGCCGCCGAGCACGCGGAACTCGGTCCGCAGCCCGGCCTCGACTGCCTCGGCGACGGTCGACCCGACGGCGGCGAGTGCCGGGCTGGTGAACATCACCCGCGGCACTGCCGTGTAGTCCAGCACCCGGGCTCGACGTCCGAAGGCGTTGTCGGCGACCAGCGTGCCCTGCGCGGCCGCCACGTACACGAACTGCGGGCCACCGGCCACATCCCCGGCCGCCCAGATCCTCGTATTGCTGGTGCGCTGATGGTCGTCGGTGACCACCGCGCCGCGTCCATCGGTGGCCACTCCGACCGAATCCAGGCCCAGCGCGGCGGTATTCGGGCGGCGCCCGGTGGCGATCAGCAGCTGCTCGGCGCGCAGCTCGGCGGTGGAACCGTCGCGGGTGCGGACGGTAGCTACCTTCTCGCCGTCGACAGCGCGGACCTTGTCGAGCGTGGCGCCGGTCACCGCGGTGATCGCCTCGTCGGCGAACACGCCCTCGATCGCCGCGGAGAGTTCGGGTTCCTCGAACGGCGCCAGCCGATCCAGGGCCTCGACCACCGTCACGGTGGTACCGAGCCGGGCGAACAGCTGAGCCTGCTCGAGTCCGACCACGTTGCCGCCCACCACGATCAGCGATTCCGGCAGCGACTGCAGATCCATGGCCGTGGTCGAGGTCAGATACCCGGCCTCGGCCAGCCCGTCCACCGGCGGGATCCACGGCACGGCGCCGGTCGCGATCAGGTACTGATCGGCGTCGATCACCCGCGAGCCGCCGTCGCGCAGCGCGACCCGCAGCGTGGGCGCCTGGGCCGAGCCGTCGAAAACGGCTGCGCCGGAAACGATCTCCCACCCATAGCCCGCGGCGAGGTCGACGTACTTCTCGGCGCGCGACCGGGCAACAAGGGAACCCTTGCCCGCGATCAGACCGGCGAAATCCACCGCAACAGTGGCGGTCGCCAGCCCGGGGAACCGATCGGACACCGCCGCGGTGTGCCGGGCCTCGGCGGCGGCCAGCAACGCCTTCGACGGCACACAGCCGACGTTCACGCACGTGCCACCGACGGTGCCGCGCTCGACCATCACCACCCGCATGCCGAGCCTGGACGCCGCGATGGCGGCGGCGAACGCCGCCGAACCGGAGCCGACGATCGCCAAATCGGCACGGGAACCTGTCGGGGTCACGCGGGCCTCCTGACCTCCGGCAACCGGGAACCACGATTGCTATACGCATTGACGAATAGCTACTCGCCTCATACTATTCGCTTATCCGAATAGTTCAATCCCTGTTCGCGGAGGCGATCCGATGGCCCGGCCCACCACTGCCACCGTGTCCGATGCGGAAACCGCGTGCACGCATCCGGACACAACGGCGAAATTCTTTCGCGCCCTGTCGGATTCGACCCGGCTCGGGCTCCTGGAATTCATCCTCGATGGGGAGCGCACCTCCGCGGACTGCGTCGCGCATGCGGGGATCTCGCAGCCTCGGGTGTCGGTGCACCTGTCCTGCCTCACCGACTGCGGGTACGTGGTCGCGCGCCGCGACGGCAAGAAACTGCGCTACTCCGTCGGTGACCCGCGGGTGATCGACCTGGTGCGGCTGGCACGATCGCTCGCAGCCGACAACTCCGCCGCCCTGAACTGCTGCAACCACATCCCTTCCCCGACCGACCGACCGACGGTTCTCTGAACCGAGCACGCCGCAGACCCCTGCTCCTGAGCGCTTCCACCTGGCCAGCGCGCAGATCACAAGGCGTCGAGCAGCAGGGGCAGGGAGCGGTGGAGTTCGCGTTGCCAGTAGGGCGGGCTGTGGGTTCCGCTGGTCAGATGTGTGACCGGTTGTGCGCCGAGCCGTTGGAGGCGGTCGGCGACCGCGCGGGTGCTTTCGTGCATCACGGCCTCGGTGAGATCGACCGCGCCGGGGAATTCCGGTGCGCGCCGGTCGATTTCATCGAACAGCGATTCGCGCCGCAGGCCGGGCGGATCGAGCTCTCCGGGCGTGCCGTCACCACTGGACAGGAAAATCGGTACACCGGTGAGCTTTTCGGCGAGATAGTACGGATCGTGGGCCTCCCACGTGGTGCGGTCGCGGATCGGATCTCCCCAGATTCGGGTGCCGTCGTCGACACCGACGAGCCCGGCGGCGCCGAGAACGATATCGGCGCGCCGCAGTGGGTGCAGCCAGCCGCTGTAGCTGGCGGCGGCCCGGAACAGGCCGGGTCTGCGCGCCGTGTAGGCCAGGGCGCCGTAGCCGCCCTGGGAGACACCCGCGATGACGCGGCGATCGCCCGCGCCGTAGTCGCGTTCGAGTAGCGGCAGCATTTCGTCGAGGTGGAACGACTCGACGGCGGGTGTGCCGTCGTGCCAGTCGGTGTAGAACCCGAACATCGGCATCCCCGGCACGACGACGAGAACGTCGCGCAGCTGTGGAAGATTCACGACATCGGTGTCGGCGGTCCAGCCGGTGTGGTCGCCGTCGCCACCGGGCAGCAGGTACAGCACCGGCCATTTCCGGTCGGGTGCACGGTCTTTCCATCCCCGTGGCGTGATCAGACGAACGGCCGCGTCCGCACCCAGGCTGGGTGAGCGCAGCACCAGATCGACGACCCGGTCGTCGATGCGATGCTCGCCGTCGACGCGCACGCCCGCGCTCCCGGGCTCACCGCCGGGACGGACCGGTGAGCCGCAGGCCACGGCGGCGATGACGCACGCGGCGACCGTGATCGCGACACCGAGCCGACGCAAGCTTCCCGAATAGTGCATGGGTGCAAGCTATGCCGGGAGGGGTGCTGCCCACATCCGGGATCTGCCCTGGTTTTACCCCGAGGTTCCACGAGCGTGTAGTTGCTCCCAGAAGCGGCCGAGGGCCTCGGGGTCGTCTCGGATGAGGGTGCGGAAGCGGTCGACGAATCGTTGCTCGGCCTCGAGGAGTTCGAGGCGGTAGTGGTATTCGATCAGGAACACCGCGTCGACATCGGCGGCGGCCCGGACGACCGCGCGCTGCTGTTCGGCTTGCTCCGCGAGGGCACGGTGGCGCTGGTCGAGCAGGTCCGCGACGTCGGCGGGCGGCAGCGTCACGATCAGCGACAGCGCCGCCTCGAACTGGCGGTATTCCTTGGCGGGCACCGACACCAGCTCACGCATTCGCGCGCGGAGCCGCTCGGCGCCGGAGTCGGTGTTCCGGTAGACCGTGCGTTCCGGACGTTGCCCGGCGCGTTCGGAGGCGAGGGCTTCGATGTATCCGGCTCGCAGCAGCTGGTCGACGACCATGTACAGCGAGGAATGCTTGTAGTCGATGCTGCGGCCCGCGTTGCGTTCCTGGAGCAGCTTGCCGAGTTCGTACGGGTGCATGGGCCGCTCGACGAGATAGGCCAGCACGGCGAGGGCGAGCGAGTTGTGCAGCGGGTCCCGCCGAGCTGCCACGGAACCCTCCTCCGGATTCGGTCAGACGTCGAGCACGATGCGTTGGCCGCGGGCACGCGATACGCAGGGGTAGATGATATCGGTGCGGTCGCGTTCGCCCGGTTGCAGCACGTCGTCGCGGTGATCGGGGATCCCGGCGAGCACGCGGGTGGCGCAGCTGCCGCAGACGCCGTCCTCGCACGACAGGTCGACGGCCGGATCGACGTCCTGGATGGCCGACAGCAGTGTCCGGTCGGCGGGTATGTGCACGACGACGCCGGATCGGCGCAGTTCGGCATCGAACGGGGCGTTCTCGGTGTCGGTGGCGCGGCGGCTCGCGGCGAACCGCTCGATGTGCAAACTTGCGCCCGGGATTCGCGCCGAGGCCGTCTCCATCGCCGACAGCAATTCCTCGGGGCCACAGCAGTATGCGGCCACGTCGTCGGGAGCCGCCCGCAGTAGCGCCTCGAGATCCGGCCGAGGCCGGGCGTCGGCGGGCAGCAGTGTTACTCGATCCGGGTGGCGCTCGAGCAGTTCGGGACCGAATGTCATGCGGGACAGGGACCTTCCGCGATAGACCAGTCGCCATTCCGCACCCGAACGATGAATTCGATCGATCATGGGGAGGAACGGGGTGATACCGATCCCGCCCGCGACGAACAGGTAGGCGGGTGCGTCGACGAGTGGAAAGTTGTTGCGCGGGCCGCGAATTCCGACAGCGGCCCCGGGTCGCAGGTCGTGCGCCTCGATCGATCCGCCACGGCCGCGGGGTTCCTTCAGCACGGCGATCCGGTAGGTCCCGGCCTCGGCCGGATCGCCGCACAGCGAGTACTGGCGCACCAGCCCCGACGGCAGCACCAGGTCGATGTGCGCGCCGGGCGCCCACGCAGGCAACGCGGCTCCGTCATCGGCTCGCAGGTCCAGGACCACGGTGTCCTCGGCGATGATGCGGGTTTCGGCGACGGTCGCCCGGATCTCCTGCCGGGTTCGCCTCGACGGCAGCAGCCGCCTGCCGCGCGGAGTCTTACCGCCCGGCTTGTACAGCGACAACAGCAGCGCCGCCACCAAACTGAGCAGCGCCCCACCGAAGCCCCACAGCGCCACGTCGGCGGCCGCCGTGAGTTCACCGGGGGTTCCGCCGGTTTCGGCCAGGTGCGCGGCCTGTTCCGCGGCGCGTTCGAGAGCATCGTGCAGAAATCCGAACGCTACGAACAGAATTCCGACCGCGATCGCCAGTTTGATCGCCACCCAGTAGTAGCGGATCAACCCCCAACTCGTGGTGATACCGAGGGCGAGGCCGGTGAGGATGGTCGCGAAGTTCGTCCACGGCAGCAGGGTGATGTCGAAGACGGCCATCAGCTCGTAGGTCACGCGGCTGGTCTCGATATCGGCGGTGGTCATCGCGACCACCGCCATCGCGGTGACCACCAACGCGGTGCCGACCCAGCAGGACGCCGCCACGACATGCGCGGCGACCAGGGCCTTGCGCGGCCGCGGTGCCAGCCGCCCCGCCAGCAGTGCGAGCACCGGAACCACCAGCCAAGTGGCGAACATCGCGACCAGATCGCCCACGACAAACGCCTGCGACACAGTCGCCACGACCAGCAACCAGCCGACACCCAGCACCACCGGACGCGGCGTGGCCGGACGAACGGTCACCAGCAGCGCGAGACCGGCCGCCACCGCCGCAAGCAACCACCACATCGGAAGGCGCGCCGCGGCCACGGTCGCCGGGAACACCGGGGGCAGCAGGGCAGCGGCGATCGCCACAATCACGAAGCAGGACAGCTGGATTCGCACCGCCCGCGGTACGGCAGCAGGTCGAACCTGCTGCGCACCAAGGCGCGTGGCGGGCGTGGTCCGCGGTGCCATACGGGCCTCCATACTCAAATAGTCGATATCGACTAACTGAGTATCGGGTCGTGCGGGGCACGCCGACCATCGGGGAACTCCCTGATTCTCAGCCTGATTCCGCCCGAGCTGTGCTGGATCACGCGCCGGGGTTGATCAAGCGAGTCTCGTAGGCGTAGATGGCGGCCTGGGTCCGGTCACGCAGGTGGAGCTTGTCCAGGATGCGGCCGACGTGGGTCTTGACGGTCTGCTCGGAGATGACCAGCTCCGAGGCGATCTCAGCGTTGGACAGGCCGCGCGCGATACAGATCAGCACGTCGGTCTCGCGGGCGGTGAGCGCGTCCGGCTTCCGCGGGGTGACAGCCGGTGTTTCGTGCCGGGTGAAGTGTTCGAGCAGTCGGCGGGTGACCGTGGGGGCGAGCATGGCGTCACCGCGGGCGACGGCGCGGACGGCGTCGCCGAGGGCGTGGGCGGAGGCGTCTTTGAGCAGGAAGCCGCTGGCGCCCGCGTGTAGCGCGGCGTAGACGTACTCGTCGAGGTCGAACGTGGTCAGCACGACGATGCGCGTGAGGTGAGTTCCGGCGGTGATCCGGCGGGTTGCCTCGATACCGTCGACGACGGGCATACGGATATCCATCAGCACGATGTCGGGTCGCAGCCGGTCGACCGCGGACACCGCCTCTGCGCCGTCGGCGGCGTCGCCGACGACCTCGATGCCCGGCTGGGCGGTCAGCATCACCGACAGTCCTTCTCGCACGAGTTGCTGGTCATCGGCGATGAGCACTCGGATCGGCATCATGCGCCCCCGAACGGCAGCGTGGCGGCCACCCGGAAGCGCCCGTCACCGGTAGGACCGGCGGTGAGGTCGCCGCCGAGCGCCCGCGCCCGTTCTCGCATACCGATCAGCCCGTGTCCTCCGCCCGCACCCGCACCCGCACCCGCACCCGCACCCGACGATAACGGGTTGCCGACTTCGAGGCGGATCATGTTCTCCTCCAGTGCAACTCGCACCCGCACCGGTGACCCCGGGGCATGCCGGACAGCATTGCTGAGCGACTCCTGCACAATCCGATACGCCGACAACGCAACTCCGGCCGGGACGACCGCGAGATCGCCGATCGTGGTCAGGTCGACGCGAGTTCCCGTGCCCTGCACCGAGTCGACGAGCCGATCGATATCGTTCAGTGTGGGCTGCGGTGCCGAGCCGGTGTCCTCGGCACGCAGCACGCCGAGGATGCGCCGCATCTCGCCCAGCGCGGTCACCGCGCTGCCGCGGATCGACTCGAATGTCTCCGGCGCGGTGCCGGGTTCGCGGTACTGCGCAGCCTCGGCCTGGATCGCGATCACCGACATGTGGTGTGCCACAACATCGTGCAGTTCACGGGCGATCTGCGTCCGCTCCTCGAGCAGGGCCGTGCGTTCGCGTTGCCGCCGCGCCGCCTGCTGCTCGTCTCGCAACCGGCCGCGTGCGATGGCCAGCCCGCGCAATGCCGCCCCGGCCACCAGGACGAGCGCGGCGAGTACCACCTCCTCGAGCAGATTCGACACCCAGGCCGCGGGCCGCAACACGAGCACCAGCAGCGCCCCGGCTGCGAGGGTTCCGCCCCAATAGGCGGGTGCGTGGCGGGCCGGGATGGAGACCGCGATCATGCCGAGCACGATCAGGTAGCTGTTGGCCATCGCGTCGACCCACAGCCCGGTATCGACCCACACCGACGCCACCACCACCGCGGTGATCGAGCAGGCCCACGCCACCGGCGGTGTCCACGGCGCCAGCACCAGCGCGAGCGCCTGCACCAGCGCCAGCCCGATCGCCTGCCGGTCCGACACGCCGGTATCGGACATGAGTGTATGCAGCACGATCGCGAACATCACGGCCGCGAACACCACCGTGGCGACGAGAACCGGCCACGACCGGAGCCGGTCGCGGCTAGCGGTCCAGGCGGTCATCCACCCACTATCGACCACGACACGACCTTTTCGCTGTTCACACGTCGGCCCGGTGCCAGATCCGCCGGGCCGCGACGAGCGCACCGGCAACCCCGGCGAGCACCAGTCCCAGGCGTGGCCAGCCGCCCAGCGAGCCCATGATCTCCGGCGCGGCGTCCGAACTCTGCGACAGTTTCCCGACCACCGCGGACGGCGCCACGATCGTCACCCATCTGTGCAGATCGCCGACGGCCTGCGCGGCTGTCATCTGCGGCAGCACCAGATGGGCGCCGACGAGGGCGATCGCCCCGGCCGAGTTCCGCACCACCACGCCGACTGCCAACCCCAGCACCGCAACGGCCGGAAAGCACAACCCGATTCCCAGCAATCCCGGAAACAGTTGCCCGGGAGCGTGTTTCGTCGTATCGATGCTGAGGATACCGACGAGGTAGGCCAGCGGCGGAGAAGCCGCACCGATCAGCGTAGACACACCGGCGGCCACCGTAGCCTTTGCTGCGAGAACGGTCCCACGCCGAGGTGTCGCGGCCAGCACCGGACCGATCGTGCCGCTGCCGAACTCCGTGGTGACGAGGAGCGCACCCCACGCGGCGACCACCACCAGCGTCACCGACACGCCCGTCAGCGCGCCGCCCATGACCGTGTCGTCGGGCTCGAGGCTGCCGGTCGAGCCGACCACCAGCGCAACGATCGGGGCAAGGAGAACCGCCAGCAGCGGCAACAGCCGCAACGATCGCACCGACCGGACCTTGATCAATTCGGACCGCATCTGATCCGCCAGCCCGGGCAGCACGGTGTTCGGTTGCGTCCTGGTGGTCATGCGTGCTCCCGAACCCTGGTGTGCGACAGTCGATGTTCGCCGACCAAGCGGGTGAACACATCCTCTACCGATGCCTGCTCCGGGGTCAGCTCGTCCAGCACGATGCCGTGCGCCACAGCCAGTCGCCCGATCTCCCGCGACGCCACGCCCCGCACCGTGCCCGTGTCGCCACGCACCCGCATCGCCGCTCCCAGTACGGCCGCCAACGCGGCGATGTCGGCGCTGCGCACCCGCACTATCGGATCGCTGTGCCGGGCAACGAATTCCACGGTCGACTCGTCGGCGATCAACCGGCCCGCGTTGATCACCAGCAGATGATCGGCCACCAATTCCATCTCGCTCATCAGGTGACTCGACAACAACACGGTCCGTCCCTCCTGCGCCATCGACCGCAACAGCGTCCGCAGTGAGCGAATCCCCTCCGTGTCCAGTCCGTTCATCGGCTCGTCGAGGATCAGCACCCGTGGGTCCCCGAGCAGTGCCGCCGCGAGACCGAGCCGCTGCCGCATTCCCAGCGAAAAGCTCCGCACGCGCCGATCCGCCGCCGCGGCCAGCCCGGCCGTGTCGAGGACCTCGGTGACTCGCCGCCGCGCAATCCGATGTGTCGCCGCGAGCATCGCCAGATGCTCCCGTGCACTGCGGCCGCCGTGCACCTGACGTGCATCCAGCAGCGCACCCACGGTGTTCAGCGGCCGCACCAGCTCCCGATACGGCTTCCCGTCGATCAGCGCCCGCCCGCCGGTCGGACGGTCCAGGCCCAGGATCATGCGCAGCGTGGTCGACTTCCCCGCCCCGTTCGGCCCCAGAAAGCCGGTCACCACACCGGGTTTCGCGCGGAACGACACCTCATCCACCGCCACCGTACGGCCGTAGACCTTGGACAATCCCTGTGCTTCGATCACCCTGCCAACGCTAGAAACACCGGATACCGAGCACATCCCGCCCAAGAGTGGTCTCCCCCATCCCTCTCGAGTAGGACCCGGTGCGCCGCAGCGAGCATGCCGTTCGAGCAGACCCAGGAAGCGGGAACGTCACCGACCGTACCTGCGAGCACCGGGCGCAGGCGGAGGCGGCACTCCCGCTACCGTGGCAGCGGCGAAGGCCAGCTTCGCCTCGGCCACGATCATGCGTACGGCCACGATTCGGGTGTCCGTGAGCTCGACGGTGACGACGGCGGCGAGACGGTCGCCGTCGAAGGCGAGCACGGAGGGCTCGCCGTTGACCATTGCGGTGTCGAGGGTGATACGCGAGGACTCCGGGCGGCGGCCCACACCGAGTAGATAGCGCAGGACGCGCTCACGGCCCACGATCGGCCGGCGGGCCGCGGTCGCGCCGCCACCGTCGGTCCAGGCCACCACATCGTCGGCCAGTAGGCGGTGCAATCCCGCCGCATCGCCCGAGGTGGCGGCGCCCAGGAATGCGGTGACCATCCGGCGATGCCGGGACTCGTCGGTGGCGAAACGCTTTCGCCGCCCCGCCAGATGGGCGCGGGCGCGGTGATACAGCTGGCGTGAATGCGCGGCGTCGATATCGAGAATGTCGGCTATCTCGGTATGCGAGTGGCCGAATGCCTCACGCAGGACGAAAACGGCACGTTCGGTCGGGGTGAGCCGCTCCAGCAACAGCAGGAACGCCATCGACACGGACTCGCGCTGCACCACCGTCTCCAGCGGACCGAGCACACCGGTCTCGGTGAGCACCGGTTCGGGCAGCCACGGGCCCGGATAGGTGTCGCGGCGCGCCCGCGCGGAGGTGAGCTGGTTGAGGCACAAATTCGTGACCACCTTGGACAGCCACGCGCCGGGTCTGTCCACCCAGTCGGCGTCGTGCCAGCTCAGGTAGGCGCTCTGCACGGTGTCCTGGGCATCGGTCGCGGAGCCCAGCAGGCGATAGGCCAGACCGAACAGGCGCGGCCGATGCTCTTCGAAGACCGACGCGCGGTCGGCGGTTTCCGGCGAATTCATTGCTTGCGAGATTATTCGAAGCGGCCTGCCACACCCGGGGCGCTATGAGGTGCGTCACAGTCGCAACCACCTGTCACATTCCAGCGCTGTGCCCGGTTCTGAACCGATGAACGCATAACGTCCGCAGGAAGTGAGGTCAGGATGAGCACAGTGCTGGTCACCGGTGGCACCGGGAAACTGGGGCGGGCCGTGGTCGAACGATTGAAGGACCGGGAACGCGAGATCCGGGTGCTGAGCCGCAGGCCCGGAACAGGGCGTGCGGTCGGGGATCTGCGCACGGGAGCCGGGCTCGAGGAGGCCGTCGAGGGAGTGGATGTGGTCGTGCACTGCGCCACCACCTACGGCCGCGGTGACGCGGTGGCGGCCCGGCGGCTCGTCGATGCGATCGGCCGCGTCGGCGGCGCACCACATCTGGTGAATATCTCGATCGTCGGAGTGGACCGTATCCCGTTGCCCTACTACCGTGCCAAACTCGCTGCGGAACAGACGATCTCGGGTAGCGGGCTGCCGTGGACGAACCTCCGCGCCACCCAATTCCACGATCTGCTCGCCACCATATTCGATATGCAGCGGTGGCTGCCGGTCACCGTCGCTCCCGGCGGGTTCCGATTCCAGCCCATCGACATCGGGACAGTCGCCGACCACCTGGCGCAGCTGGCCGTCCACCCACCCGTCGGCCGCGCACCGGATCTCGGCGGACCCCGGATCCACAGCATGCGCGAGATGGCGGAGATCCACCGATCGGTCGTGCGGCGGCGACGGCCTATCCTCTCGCCACGTCTGCCGGGCAGCGTCGCGCGCGGCTACGCGACGGGATGCAATCTCGTACCCGACAATCCCCGGGGCACAGTCACATTCGAGGGATTCCTGCGAGAGCGGGTGTCGCGGTGACGAGCGCGCGGGGCCGGGTGGCGCGCGGGGGACTCCTGTTCTTCGCCATCGTCTCCGCCGTCTTGGGAGTCGTGATCCTGGCCCTCCCCGAATGGTTCTTCTCCCTCTCCTGGGTCAATCTCGGCATGCCGTACAACCCGCACCTCTTACTCGACTACGGAGCGATGAATCTGGCACTCGCCATTCCACTCGCGGCATCCGCCGCGAGTCCGCTGGCCGTGCGCGGCGGACTGGCCTCGTACACGGTGTGGTCGGTCGCGCATCTCGTGATTCACCTGCACTACCGTGCGCACCTCGCGGCGCACACCTCCACGGCGGACGCGAATCTGCTGCTCGTGGCTCTTGCTGCCGGAGTGGTGATCTCGCTGACGCTGTTCCTGCTCTCGCTCGGCGCCCCGGGGCAGCAGACGCCGTCCACCGCCCGTCGTCCGTCATGAGCGCACATCGCCGGGCTCGCGACGATGTGTGTCACATCACATCGGGTGGTGTCACGTTCGGGCGGGTCTGCGGTGTCTTGGGAGGCATGTCTCCGACCGACACACGCCGACCCACGACCGATGCGAAGCCCGCCGCCGTCGTACCGACCGGCGGTAACCGGATCCGACTCGTCGCCTATTGGGTCACCACCGTCGTCATCCTCTCCGAACTGCTTGCCGGAGCGGCCTGGGACCTTTTCACGATCGACTGGATGGAAGACCAGTTGGCCCATCTCGGATACCCGGACTACTTCGCCTACATCCTCGGCGTATGCCACGTCGCCGCCGCCGTCACGATCGCGGTCCCCGGCTTCGGGCTGATCAAGGAGTGGGCATACGCGGGCATCTGTTTCATGTGGTCGGGCGCAGCGGTGTCGTACCTGGCACTCGGCGACGGCCCCGTGTCGTGGGCGCCGCCGCTGATGTTCCTGGCGTTCGCCCTCGCGTCGTGGGCGTTGCGACCGGGCGACCGGCGAGCCCGCGGCCATGCCACGGCGGATCAACCGCGAGCCAACCCTCGCGAATGGGCCGCCTCGATCGGGCTCCTCGTCGCTCTTTCCGCCGTCTCGCTGCTCACGCTGCCCGTCACGGCCGACATAACGAGCGATTGGGCGGTCGAGCGCGGCTGGGTCGACGAGCAGCGGCCATGAAGAACCTTGTCACTCGATCACGGGAAGCCCGAATGCACCTCAACGAAAAACCCACCGCATCAGTCCTTCTGCGCCTCGGTGCCGTGACGCTCATCGCCGCCGTTGCCTGCGGCTGCGGCACGGACGATACGGAGAATCCGGCGAAGGAACAGGTCGAAGTCATCGAACTCCAAGTACAGAACACCCAGTACGAGGCCCTCGATCTCGGCCCGGCGGGGTTGAGCCTCGGTGACACGGATGTGTACTCCGGCAACGCGATACGAGACGGACGCAAAGTCGGACAGGGCGGCGGCTCGTGCCAAACCCTGCACATCGACGGCGACCATGTCCTGATGCAGTGCGCGATCACCATGGAACTCGAACGCGGATCCGTGACCATGCAGTCCACCTGGACCAGAGGCGCGAGCCCGCTCGACATGGCCATCACCGGTGGCACCGGCGAGTACCGCAATGCCCGAGGCACCGTGCGCTTCTGGGACATCGCCACCCCGAACGAGCGAGTACGCGCCGAGGTCATTCGATGAGGCCGCGAGCTCCGGAAGCCGGATGGAGCGACGGCGATTGCTCGGAGAAGGGAGTTACGTTGATGAAGGTCCGGTTCGACAGTGGCGGTGTGGAACTCGTCGGAAACCTCTTTCTGCCCCCACACGACGGGAGAGCACCGGGGGTGGTGGTGGCCGGGACATGGACCAGCGTCAAGGAGTTGATGGCCGACCGCTACGCCCAGCGACTGGCCGAGCGCGGTTTCGCGGCGCTGTCGTTCGACTTCACCGGCTTCGGTGAATCGGCGGGCGAGCCACGCGATGTCGAGAACCCGGCACGGAAGGTGCGCGACATCCGCAACGCGGTCGGCTTCCTGGCCGGTCATCCGGCGGTGGACGGGAACCGGCTCGGTGCGCTCGGCATCTGCGCCGCCGCGATGTACATGTCCGACAACGCCGCCCACGACCCCGCGGTGAAATCCCTGGCGCTGGTCGCGCCGTGGCTGCACGACGCCACGGTCTGCGAGCAGGTCTACGGCGGCAGCGAGGCGGTCGCCGGAAAGCTCGCGCTCGCCCGCGAAGCCCGCTCACGCTATGACGAGACCGGTCAGGTCGACTACGTGCCCGTGGTCAGCGCCACCGACGATCGTGCCGCCATGCCCTATGACATCGACTTCTACCTCAACCCTGCGCGCGGCGGAATTCCCGCCTGGCCCAACCGCTTTGCGGTCATGTCCTGGGCCGACTGGCTCACCTACGACTCCATCGCCTCGGCCCCGCATATCGCCCAGCCGACGATCCTCGTGCACAGCGAGGACGCCGCGATCCCCGACGGCGCGCGTCGTTTCCACGCCGGACTGGCCGGACCCGGCGACATCATCTGGGCCGAGGGCACCCAGTTCGACTTCTATGACCAGGAGCCGCAGGTCACCATTGCTGTCGACGCCGTCGTCACCCACTTCCAGCGAACACTGTGAACCCACCAGCAGAAGGCGATAAGGAACAGAGCTGATGATTCTCGTGACAGGGGCGACCGGCAATGTCGGCGCCGAAGTCGTTCAGGCGCTGGCGGTCGCCGCGGAACCCGTGCGAGCACCGGTGCGCGATCCCTCGAGAACCGACATGCCCCGAGGGATCGAGGTCGTGGCGGGCGAACTCACCTCGCCCGAGACACTGAGCTTCGACGGGGTACGCGCGGTGTTCCTGCTGCCGGGCTATCCCGGTGTGGCGACGGCGGCCGCACGGGCCGGTGTCGAACACATCGTGCAACTGTCCGGTGTTTCCGCGGCCACAGGCGACACCTCCAACGCGATCACCCGCTACATGATGGCCGCCGAGCAGGAAGCCACCGAATGCGGTGCGGCGTGGACCATTCTGCGGCCCTGCGCCTTCGCATCCAATGCTCTGCGCTGGCTACCTCAGCTGCGCGGCGGGGATGTGATTCGCGCGCCGTTCCCGACGGTGCGCACGGCCGCTCTGGACCCACGGGACCTCGGCACGGTGGCCGCCACCGTATTGCAAGCGAATTCCCATCACGGCGAGATCCTCTGGCCCACCGGACCGCAACCACTCACACCCGCCGAGCAGGTGGCGATCCTGGCCGAGGCCACGGGACGTGACCTCACCTGCGTCGGTCTCACCGACGCTGAAGCGCGCGCCCAGATGCTCGAGACCACCCCCGTCGAGTACGTGGACGCCTTCTTCGACTTCTACGCCGACGGAGCCATCGACGAATCCATCGTTCGCCCGACCGTGCAACAGCTCCTCGGCCGGATGCCGCGCACATTCCGGCAATGGGCCGAAGTCCACGCCGACGCCTTCCGCTGACCGGGAAGTCCCTGGAACCCGGTGGCGGGTGGTTTCGGCCATACCGGCCGGGCATCGGGTACTGCGGTAACGTGCCCAGCTATGAGCGAGGAGCTGAAGGGCAAGGGTGCCCTGGTCACAGGGGCCAGCCGGGGTATCGGGAAGGCGGTGGCGGCCGAGCTGCTGGCGCGCGGGGCGAATGTGCTGATCACCGCGCGCAAGGCCGGGCCGCTCGAGGAGGCGGCGGCGGAGCTCGCGACCCTCGGCCACCCCGGGAAGGTGGTGGCGATGCCCGGCAACTCCGGCGACCCGGCGGCCCGGAACCAGGCCGTGACCACCGCGGTCGCCGAGTTCGGCGCGCTCGACATCCTGATCAACAACACCGGCATCAACCCGGTGTACGGGTCGCTGATGGACGCCGACCTGGACGCCGTGCGCAAGATCTTCGACGTCAATGTCGTTGCGGCGCTGGGATATGTGCAGGAGGCGCATCGGGCGTGGATGGGCGAGCACGGCGGCGCGGTCGTCAATGTCGCCAGTGTCGCGGGACTGCGCTCGACCGGCGTGATCGCCGCCTACGGCGCCTCCAAGGCGGCGCTGATCCGGCTCACCGAGGAACTGGCCTGGCAACTCGGCCCCGGTATCCGGGTGAATGCCGTGGCCCCGGGCGTGGTGAAGACCAAGTTCGCCGATGCGCTCTATTCGGCCGGTGAGCAGGCCGCGGCCGCGCCGTATCCGATGAAGCGGCTGGGCACGCCGGAGGACGTCGCCGCGCTGATCGGGTTCCTGGTCTCCGATCAGGCGGCGTGGATCACCGGCGAGGTCGTGCGCGTGGACGGCGGACTGCTGGCGACCGGCGGGCTGTAGTCCGTGACCGGCGCAGCCCGCGCGGACCGGCTGCCGACCGGTCTGATGCAATCGTCCGGTGACCACCGACCTTCTCGTCTGCGGGCTGGGACCCGCCGGGCGTGCGCTCGCGCATCGTGCGCTGTGCCACGGGCTGTCGGTGACGGCGGTCGATCCGAATCCCGGGCGGCGATGGACGGCCACGTATGCCGCCTGGGAGGACGAGCTGCCCGGCTGGATCGCCACGGCCGCGGTGGCCGCGACGGTGCCCCGGCCGGTCTGCTGGGGCACGAAGCGGTTCGAGCTGGATCGCCGATACGTGGTGTTCGATGGTGCGGCACTGCAGGATTCGCTGGCTCTGGCGGGGGCCCGGCTGGTCGCGGATCGTGCCGTGGAGATCGTCGCGCCGCGCCCCGGCACGACAGGCCCGGAGTCGGTGCGTCTTTCGTCCGGTGACGTGCTCAGCGCGCGGCGGGTGATCGATGCGCGCGGGACTCCCCGCTCCCCCGGTCGGGCCGAGCAGACCGCCTACGGCGTTGTGGTACACCGAGATCGGTGGGACGGGCCGCTGTTCATGGACTGGCGAGCGGACAACGGGGCCGCGCCCGGCGAGCCGCCCTCGTTCCTCTACGCGATTCCCCTCGGCGCCGACCGATACCTGCTGGAGGAGACCTGCCTGGCGGGGCGCCCCGCGCTCACCGGAGCGCAGCTGCGCGGGCGCCTGCGTACCAGAATGCGTTCCCGCGGAATCGAACTCGACGGGAACGAGCCGGTCGAGCACGTGCGATTCCCGGTGCAGGGCGGGCGTCCCGGCGCCCGCCGCTTCGGCGCCGCGGGCGGCCTGCTCCATCCCGCCACCGGGTACAGCGTCGCCGCATCCCTGGCCGCCGCCGACGCCCTCGCCACGGGCTCCTCGATCTGGCCGGTCTCCGCTCGTGCGGTCCACCACCTGCGCCGCGCGGGCCTGCGCGCCCTGCTCGCACTCCCCCCGGCCGACATCCCACCGTTCTTCGACGCCTTCTTCGCCCTCTCCCCAGCCCACCAGCGCGCCTACCTGTCCGCCCGTGACGACCTCCCCGGAACAGCAGGCGCCATGGGTTCCCTGTACCGAGCCCTTCCCTGGCGCCTGCGCCGCACCCTCACCACCGCCACCCTCGGCCTACCGAATTAGCCGGGCCCCAACCCTCGATTCACCACCACATCCCCGGCGCGCTCACCACCACATTCCCAGCGCGCTCACCACCACATTCCCAGCGCGCTTACCACCACATTCCCGGTGCGCTCACCACCACATTCCCGGCGTGCTTTTGGCCGGGATCCGCACTCGCCGCGGTGGATTTCGGCCAAAAGCGTGCCGGAAATGCGCGGGCGGGTGTGGAGGGGTCGCGGAGGTCAGCGGCTGTCGACGACCAGGGCGGTGGTGTTGTCGGTGCCGCCGGTTTGTAAGGCGTTGTCCACCAAGGCTTCCGCGGCCAGGTCCGGGGTCGGTTGGGTCTGCAGGACGGCCTTGATCTCGGCGATGGTGAGGCGCTTGTGGACGCCGTCGGTGCTCAGCAGGAGGCGGCCGGAGCTGGTACCCGTGGCGGCGTAGCCGATGTCGGCGGCCCGGACCGTGCGCGCGGTCGTGTACACCATGTGGCTCATGCGGGGGGCCGGGTCGAGGCCGCGGGCGCGCAGGTATTCGGAGACGGTGTGGTCGGTGGTGATCTGGTGCAGCACCCGGCCGTTCCACCGGTAGGCGCGGCAGTCGCCGACCCAGGCGATCTCACAGCTGCCGCCGGTGCGCTCGTCGGGCAGCACCGCGACGACGAGCACGGCATCGGCGCTCGGCTCCGGGAACTCGCGCAGCAGTTCCCGCTGGGCCGCCAGGATGCCCGACTGCGGCCCGCGCCGGGCCGCCTCGGCGGCCGCGGTCACCGCGGCGGTGCGCGCGGCCCGCGCCGCCAGCAGGTGGTCGCCGATTCCGTCGGCGACGACGAAGGCGGTGCACCCGGTCTCCACATCCGTCTGACCGGCCACCGCGTCCGCGTTGATCGACCGCGCACCACGCCTGCTCACCGACTGTCCCGTGATGCCGGTGAGCCGGATCAGCTCGCGGCGGGTGATGGCGGTGGTGGGTGCGGTGTCCACAACCTGGCCTCCTCGAGTGGCCTGCGCGTGCTGCCGATCAGCACAATTCGAGTAAACGCCGGCAATCCAAGAGTCAACCGTGCGCTCCCTGTGAAAGGGGCCACGAGATGATCACGATTCGATAGCAGGTGGAACGGCCCGGAAACCCGCGACCAATCCGCCCGCGCGGCCGCTTCGACTTCCCTGTGTCCACCAACCGCGAAAGGATCGGGCTCATACGTCGATACCCTTGACCGGCGAATCCGCCCCCGGCAACCGCGCCCGGAACCTCCGCGTCCCGGGCGGGACCGTGCGGGGCGTAGAAGATTTTTCTGTTCGGAACCAATCCGGGGCCGCGTTGGCGACGACTCGCTTCTGTGAGGTCGAACGCATTGGACGCCGGTTTGGAAGGACACTGAATGGTCATCCGCGCCCGAGGATCGTCGGGTGGCGTCCCTGCCGGCGACATCATCGACACGGATGCGACGCTGCATTCGCTGATCGAGCGTGTCGCCGCGGGTGACGAGCAGGCTTTCGCCGATCTGTACGACATCGTCGCGGGGCCCGTGCTGGGGATCGTCGCAAGGATTCTGCGCGATCGCCCGAGATCCGAAGAGGTCACCCAGGAGGTGCTCTTGGAGATCTGGCTGAAGGCTCCGAAGTTCTGTGAGCAGCCGGGCAATGTGATGGCGTGGGCCGTCACGATGGCCCACCGCCGGGCGATCGACCGGGTCCGGCACGAGCAGGCCTGCTCCGACCGCGAGGGCCGGATCGAGCAGCTGGACGTCCGGCGCCCGGTCGACGAGGTCGTCGAGGCGACGCTCGCGCGGCTGGAGACCCGGGAGGTGCAGCAGGCGCTCGACAAGCTCACCGAGCTCCAACGCCAATCCATCGTGCTCGCCTACTATGGCGGCTATACATACCGCGAGGTCTCTCAGGTTCTCGACACTCCGGTCGGAACGGTCAAGACCCGAATGCGCGACGGTCTGATTCGTCTGCGCGAATATTTGGGAGCTCATCAGTGACTTGCTCGGCCCCGATCCGCGATCTCACCGCACCATACGTACTGGATTCCCTGCCCGACGACGAACACGAGGCCTTCGAACGCCACCTCGGCGACTGCCCCTCCTGCAGCCGGGATGTGGCGGAGCTGCGTGCGGCCGTCGTCCAGATCGCGGTCGCCTGCGCGCAGACGCCGACGCCGACCATGCGCGAGCGGGTCCTCGACAGCATCCGTGCCACGCCGCAACACCCGCCCGACGAACCGAAGCCGCCCCCCGCGGCGCCACGCCCGGCGCGCCGCTGGCCGGTCCGCATCGACACCGGCATCGTCGTCCCGAGCACGGCCCCGTAACCGCCGGACACGCCCCCGGCGGCCGACCGGCCGCCAGGGCAACCGCACCGGCCACACCCGTAATCGAGTTCGGGCGCTGCCGCCCACCATCGCTGCCCGATCACTCGGCGAGGTCCTCGAGGATCCGTGCCCGCAGGCCCGGATCGGGCTGGCACGCCAGGCATTCCGCCAGGCGCACCACCACCTCCCGCAGCTCCCCGACCTCCTGCGCGCAGCGCGGGCACCAGGTCAGGTGACGTTCGAAGACCTCCCGCTCGGCATCGGTGAGCGCATCCAGTACGTACGCTCCGCTCAGACCGTGCCAATCCGCACCCGCCGTCACGAGCCGACATCCGTGCGCGCACCGGCCAGGTGTGCCCGCAGCACCGGACCGATGTCGGCCAGTGCCTCCGGGCCGGTCATCGCGCCGTGGGTGCACTCGACGCGATGCTCGCGCAGTTCGCCGCCGACCAACGGACTCCACTGTGCCGCACCGGGATTCGGCCCGGAGTCCGCCGCCGCGGTGAAGTACAGCAGCTCGCCCGCGTAGCGGGGCGGCCGATACCGCGAGCCCATCCGGCTGCCCGCCAGGTAGGCGGCGTAGAGCCGCTCGACGTGCCCGGCGGTCAGCCCGGCGAACGGGCCCGGCCGCTCGCGCAGCAGGCGCGCGGCCTGCTCGGCGGTGACCTCCGCCTGCCGCAGTTCGTCGTCGTCGAGCAGGGCGCCGAGCAGTTCGCCGGTGCTCGGCTCGGCGGCCTGCGGCTCGTCGGCCAGCACCCGGCTGTCCAGCAGCGCCAGCAGCGCGACCCGGTCGCCCGCCGCGGTGAGCTGCACCGCCATCTCGTAGGCGATGAGGCCGCCGAGCGACCACCCGAGCAGGTGGTACGGACCTTCCGGCTGCACCCGCCGCAGCTCCTCGACGTAACGAGCGGCCAGTTCCGGCACGGTATCCGGTCCTGTCCCGTCGGTGAGGTGGGGCATCTGCAGCCCGTACACCGGGCGGTCGGGTTCCAGATGGGTGACCAGACCGGCGTAGCTCCACGAGACCCCGCTCACGGAGTGCACGCAGAACAGCGGAGCCCGGTCGCCGCCCGATCGGATCGGCAGCATCGTCCGGAAGGCCGTATCGGCCATCGCGGCGGCGTCCGGGCCGGACGCGCCGATCCGCGCGGCGATGCCCGCCGGGGTCGGTGCCAGGAAGACCGCCTGCACGGGCACCTCGAGGTCGTGCCGTTCCCGCAGCACCGCGGCCATCCGGGTCGCCAGCAGGGAGGTGCCGCCCAGATCGAAGAAGCTGTCGTCGGCGCCGACCGAGGTGACGCCGAGGACCTCCTCGAACGCCGCGCACAGCGCCGATTCGACCGCGTCGGCCGGTGCCCGATACGGTGTGCCCGCCGTGAACTCCGGTTCCGGCAGCGCCGCCCGGTCCACCTTGCCCGACACCGTCACCGGCAGCGCGTCCAGCACCGTGATCGCCTGTGGCACCAGGTAGTTCGGCACCAGCTCCAGGAGATGGGCACGCAGATCCGCGGCGGCGCACCGGGCATCGGGCAGCAGCTGGACGTAGGCGGCCAGGGCCTGCGCCCCGGTGGGCAGCGCGCGCGGCACGGTGATCGCGTGCTCGACGTCGGGGTGCCGCACGAGGGCCGCGTCGACCTCGCCGAGTTCGATGCGGAAGCCGCGGATCTTCACCTGGTCGTCGGTGCGCCCGAGGTAGTCGAGCTCGAGCTCACCGTCGTGCGCGACCCACCGCACCAGATCTCCGGTGCGGTACATCCGTTCACCTTGCGCGCCATACGGATTCGCGATGAACCGCGCTCCGGTCAGTCCCGGCTTGCCGTGGTATCCGCGGGCCAGGCCCGGGCCCGCCAGATACAGCTCGCCGGGCACCCCGGCCGGAACCGGCCGCAGTCTGCCGTCGAGCACCAGCAGGCCGAATCCGCGGATCGGTCCGCCGAGCGTGACCGGTGTGTGCGGCCGCAGCGGGTTGCTGAGGGTCGCGGCCACGGTGGCCTCGGAGGGGCCGTAGGCGTTGTACATGCGGCGCGGCGCCGCCTCCGGACCGCGCGGCACCACCCACCGGTCCACGAGCTCGGGGCCCGTCCGATCGCCGCCGACCATGACGACCTCGAGGTCGTCCAGGCCGCCCGGATCCACGGTCGCCAGGGCGGCGGGCGTGACGAAGGCGTGCGTGATTCGTTGCGCGGCAAGCAGATCCCGCAGTTCGGCGCCGCCGTAGATGCCCGCGGGCGCGATCACCAGCGTCGCCGCGCCGCCCAGCGACAGCAGCAGCTCCAGGACGGCGGCGTCGAATCCGGGCGAGGCGAAGTGCAGCACCCGCGCACCGGGCCGCACCGTGGCCCGACCGGCCAGCTCTCCGGTGAAATCCGCCAGGCCCGCGTGAGTCACGGTGACGCCCTTGGGGATTCCGGTGGAGCCGGAGGTGTAGATCAGGTAGGCCGGGTGGTCGATCCGCGGTGCGCCGCCCCGCTCGCCCGCCGTGATCGGTGACTGCGGCAGCGCCGTGTGGTCGGCCTCGTCGAGCACCAGCCACTCCGGCCCGTCGGGCAGCTCGGACCGGCAGGCCGACACGGTGACGCCGAGGCGCGCGCCCGAGTCGGCGAGCATGTAGTCCTTGCGCTCGCGCGGATAGGCCGGATCGACCGACAGGAAGGCCGCACCGGTCTTCGCCACCGCGAGCACCGTCGTCACCCACTCCATCGACCGCGGGAGCGCGACGGCCACGGCACGCTCCGGGCCCGCACCCGCCGCGAGCAGCGCGCGGGCCAGCCGGTTGGTCACACGGTCGAGCTGGGCGTAGGTCATCTCGCGGGTGCCGCACCGCACCGCCACCGCACTCGGCTCGCGGGCGGCGGCCGCGGCGAACAGATCCGGGAGACTCGTTGTGCCACCGGACTTCTGCCCGCGCACCGGGGTCAGCTCGCGCTGCTCCGCCGGAGCGAGCACCTCGAGATCACCGACGGCGCGCCCGGGCTCGGCGAGCGCGGCCGTCAGCAGCCGCACGAACCGCTCGGCGAGCAGGTGCGCGGTCCGCGCCTCGAACAGATCGGTCGCGTAGGTGACGCTGAGCTCGATCCCGTCCGGCTCGTCCGCACCGGCGAACGACTCCACGAACGTGAATTGCAGATCGAACTTCGCGGTGTCGACCTGCACCTGCTCGGCCTCGACCGCGACACCGGGCAGCCGCAGCGCCACCGGTGCCGCGCTGTGCACCGACAGCATCACCTGGAACAGCGGATGATGCGCGGTCGAGCGCACCGGGTCGAGCGCCTCGACGAGACGCTCGAACGGGATGTCGGCGTTGGCGAACGCGTTCAGGTCGGTCTCGCGCGCGGTGGCGAGCAGCTCGTCGAATCCGCGCGCCCGATCGATTCCGGTGCGCAGCACCAGCGTTCCCACGAACATGCCGATCAGGCGGTCGAGCTGCACGTCGTCGCGCCCGGCCAGCGGTGTGCCGATCGCGATGTCGCCGCTGTCGCTCAGCCGCGACAGCAGCGCGGCCAGCGCCGCGTGCAGCACCATGAACGCCGAGGCGTCGTGCCTGCGGGCCAGCTCGTGCAGCGCCCGGTGTGCCGCGGCGTCGATCGTCGTGGTCACCGTGGCGCCCCGGTGGCTGGGCAGCGGGGGCCGGGGCCGGTCGGTCGGCAACGGCAGGCACTGCGGCAGACCGGCGAGGGTGTGACGCCAGTGCTCCAGCTGCGCGGCCGCCGCGCTGTCCGGATCGTCGTCGCTGCCGAGCAGGTCGCGCTGCCACAGCGTGAAATCGGCGTACTGCACCGGCAGCGGGGCCCACGGCGGCGGCGTCCCGCGCAGCCGGGCCTCGTAGGCCGTGGCGAGATCGGTGGCCAGCGGCAGCACCGAGCCGCCGTCGGCCGCGATGTGGTGCAGGACGACGACGAGCACCCGTTCCGTGGCGCTCACGCGCAGCAGCGTCATCCGCACCGGGAGTTCGACGGTCAGGTCGAATCCCCGTGCGGCCGAACGCCGTACGTACTCGGCGACCTCGTCCGCGCCGAGCTCGGCGGTCTCCAGCGGCACCTCGGCGGCCGTGATCACCTGGCCGGGGCCGTGCACCGAATCCGGGAACAGGGTGCGCAGCGTTTCGTGCCGCTGCACGACGTCGCCGAGCGCCCGCGCCAGCGCCTCGGTGTCGAGTTCGCCGCGCAGGCGCAGCACCACCGGGATGTTGTAGGCGCCCGAGCCGGTGTCGGCCCGGTTCAGGAACCACAGGCGCTGCTGTGCCGCCGACAGCGGAATGCGCTCCGGCCGTTCGTACCTCCGCAGGACCGGGCGGTCCCCGGCGGGTGCGGTGTCCAGCAGCGCCGCAAGCCCGGCGGGTGTCGGGTGGTCGAATACCGCGCGCACACCCAGCCGCGGCGCGCCCGCGGCCGCGATCCGGGCCACCAGCTGCGTGGCCGACAGCGAATTGCCGCCCAGTTCGAAGAAGTTCTGATCGGCACCGACCTCGCCGCGGCCGACCGTCTCCGCCATCGCCGCCGCCACCAGCCGCTCGCCGTCGGTCTCCGGCGCGCGCCCGGTGCCGATCGCGTCGAAGACCGGTTCCGGCAGGGCCTTTCGGTCGATCTTGCCGGTCGGCGTCATCGGCACCGACGGCAGCGTGACGACGGCCTCCGGCACCATGTGCGGCGGCAGCCGCCGGGCGGCGAACTCCCGCACCGCCCGCACGTCGCGCTCCTCGCACACCACATAGGTGGCGATGCGGGACCGGCCCGCCGCGTCGGCCCGAATCTCGGTGTGCGCGAACCGCACTCCCGGGCACGCGGAGACGACCGCGGTGATCTCGCCCAGTTCGATCCGGAATCCGCGCACCTTGACCTGATCGTCCGCGCGCCCGGCGAAGACCAGCTCGCCGGTCCGGGTCCACCGCACCAGATCGCCGGTCCGGTACATCCGTTCCCCGTTGTCCCCGAACGGATTCGCGACGAAGCGCGCGGCGGTCAGGTCCGGCCGCCGGTGATACCCGCGGCCGAGACCGATGCCTCCGACGTACAGCTCGCCGACGGCGCCGGGGGCCACCGGCCGCAGCTGCGCGTCCAGCACCACGGCGGTCACGCCGCGCATCGGACGGCCGAGGACGATGGGCTGCCCGGGCCGCAGCGGCCGGGACAGCGTGCTCGCGATGGTCGATTCGGACGGGCCGTACCCGTTGATCACCTCGCGGCCCGCCAGCCAGGGCGCGACGAGATCCGCCTCGAATCCCTCGCCGCCGACGACCAGCCGCCGCAGTCGCGGCAGCGGCCAGCGGCCGGGATCGACGGTGGCCAGCACCGCCGGGGTGACCACGGCGTGGGTCACCTCGGCGCGGTCGAGCAGTGCGCCCAGTTCGTCGCCGCCGAAGACGTCGGCGGGCGCGATCACCATCGTCGCTCCCGCGCTCCAGGCCATGAGCACTTCCAGCATCGCCACATCGAAGCTGGGCGACGCCAGATGCAGGGTGCGCGAGCCGGATTCGATCCCGAACCGGTCGCGCGCCACGGCGGCGCAGTTGTGCAGGCCGCGCTGGGTGATCGCGACGCCCTTGGGTCGTCCCGTCGATCCGGAGGTGTAGATGAGGTAGGCGAGATCGTCGTCGCGCACCCGCCGCTCGCGCACCGTCGCGAGGGCCGCGGCGGACGGCGTATCGATGTCTTCCGGTGTCAGCCAGGAGATGTCGTCCGGAAGCGAGGCGCGGTCCGGGGTCCGGGTGAGGCCGATCCGGACGCCGGAATCGGCCAGCATGTACCGGATCCGGTCGGCCGGATACCGCACGTCGACTGGCAGGAACGCGGCCCCGGCCTTGGCGACCGCGAGCGACCCGACCACCGAATCCACCGAACGGGCCATGCCCAGGGCGATCACGTCGCCGGGACCGACACCGCGCTCGATCAGCGCACCGGCGAGCCGGGTCGCCCGGTGCTCGAGTTCACCGTACGTCAGCTGCGTCGAATCACACTGCAGCGCAACCCGGTTCGGATCCACCGCGGCCGCCTCGAACAGCGCCGCCAGGGACAGGGGGCGCGCGGCGGCACCGCCGCGAGCGGGCACCAGATCGGCCCGCTCCCCCGCACCGAGGAGATCGATGGCGCCGACCTGCCTGTCCGGTTGCGCCACCACGGCGGCGAGCACCCGCGCGTACCGTTGCGACAGCGCCCGCGCGGTCTCGGCGTCGAACAGATCGGTGGCGTAGGTCAGGCACACCTCGAATCCGCCCGGCCGGTCGTCCACCCACGACGGCGTCACCGTGAACTGCAGATCCAGCTTCGCGATACCCGGATCGATATCCTCGCTGACCACCTCGAGACCGGGCAGCCGCAGCCGCGCCTGCGCGAGATTGTGCAGCGAGAGCCCGACCTGGAACAGCGGATGATGCGCGGTCGAGCGGCGCGGCTCGAGCACCTCCACCAGCCGCTCGAACGGAATGTCCGCGTGCGCGAACGCATCCAGATCGCTCTCGCGCACCGCGTCCAGCAGCTCGCCGAACGGCCTGCCGCCGTCCACGGCCGTCCGCAGCACCAGCGTTCCGACGAACATGCCGATCAGCGGATCGAGCTGCGGCTCGGTGCGGCCCGCGACCACGGTGCCGATGGCGATATCGCGGCTGTCGCCGAGGCGCGCCAGCAGGACCGCGAGCGCCGCGTGCAGCACCATGAAGATGCTGGCGTCGTGCGCCCGCGCCAGCTCCTCCAGCGCGCCGTGCAGTTCCGCGTCCAACCGCGACACCACCGAGGCGCCGCGATGCGACGACACCGCCGGGCGCGGCCGATCGCTCGGCAGCTCCAGGCATTCGGGCAGTCCGGCCAGCCGCTCGGTCCAGTACCGCACCTGCCGCGCCCGCACGCTGCCCGGATCGGCCTCGTCGCCGAGCGCCGCGCGCTGCCACAGGCTGAAGTCCGCGTACTGCACGGCCAGCGGCTCCCACGCCGGTGCCGTGCCCGCGCGGCGCGCCTCGTAGGCGGCGGCCACGTCGGCGGCCAGCGGCGCCAGCGACCAGCCGTCGGCGGCGATGTGGTGCAGCACCAGCACCAGCAGGTGTTCGTCGGGCCGCAGCCGGAACAGCCGCGCCCGCACCGGCGGATCCACCGCGAGATCGAAACCGGCGGTGGCGAATTCGCCGATCGCGGCCGTCACATCGTCGGCCGCGCAGTCGGTGACCGGCAGCGGCGTCGGCCGCGCGGGCAGGATGATCTGCACCGGGCCGTCGACGTCGGACGGATAGATCGTGCGCAGCACCTCGTGCCGGTCGATCACGTCCGCGATCGCCGTCTCCAGCAGACCCGCGTCGAGGTCGCCGCGCAACCGCAGGACGAGCGGAATGTTGTAGGCGCCCGAGCCGGGGTCGAAGCGGTGCAGGAACCACAGGCGCTGCTGCGCCGGGGACAGCGGGATCCGTTCCGGTCGTTCGCCCGCGGCAAGGACCGGCCGCGATCCCGCGCGGTCCGGGTCGGCGGCGTCGAGGAACTCCGCGAGCCCGGCGGGCGTCGGATGTTCGAAGATCGAACGCACCGTGAGCGTGTGGCCGGTCGCGGCGGCGATCCGCGCCACCACCCGGGTGGCCGACAGCGAGTTGCCGCCGAGGTCGAAGAAGCTGTGGTCGGCGCAGATCGTCTCCCGGCCGACCACCTCGGCCATCGCCGCGGCCACGAGCATCTCGGTGGGTGTCGCGGGCGCGCGCCCCGCCGGGTCGACGGCGTCGAACACCGGTGCGGGCAACGCCTTCCGGTCCAGCTTGCCCGTCGGGGTCAGCGGCACCGCGGTCAGAACCACGATCGCCGACGGAACCATATGCACCGGAAGGTGTTCCGCGGCGCCGCTGCGCAGCGACCGCGGGTCGAGGTCGGCCGATTCGGTGGGGACCACGTAGGTGACGATGCGATCCTCGCCGGACTCGTCGGCACGGATCACGGTGTGCGCCAGCTGAACTCCCGCGATTGCGGCCACGACCGCGCTGATCTCACCGAGTTCGATCCGCATCCCGCGCAGCTTCACCTGATCGTCGGAACGGCCGACGAACACCAGCTCCCCGCCGGACCACCGCATGACATCGCCGGTCCGGTACATGCGCGCGCCCGGGTCGCCGAACGGGCAGGCGACGAACCGGCCCGACGTCAGCCCCGCGCGGCCCACATACCCGCGTGCCAGGCCACCGCCCATGATGTACAGCTCGCCCGCCACGCCCTCGGGCACCGGGCGCAGGCGCCCGTCCAGAAGCACCACGCCCACACCGCGAATCGGCCCGCCCAGCCCGAGCCGGTCGCCGGGCGACAGCGGCCGCGACAGCAGCATGATGATCGTGGTCTCGGTCGGGCCGTAGGCGTTGAGGAACCGTCGGCCCGGCGCCCAACGCTCCACCAGCTCCGAGCCGTACGCCTCGCCGCCCACGACCAGGGTCCGCAGGTCGGGCAACGACCGGCGGTCCGGGTCGATGCTCGCCAGCGCCGCCGGGGTGATGAACGCGTGCGACACCCGCTCCCGCTCCAGCACTCGCGCCAGCTCGTCGCCGCCGTAGACCCCGGGCGGCGCGATCACCATCGTCGCGCCCGCGCACCACGCCAGCAGCGCCTCCAGGACCGCGGCGTCGAAGATGGGCTGCGCGAAATGCAAAGTCCGGGAACCGTGTTCGACTCCGTACCGGTCGCGCTGGACGGCGGCGAAGTTGGCCAGGCCGCGGTGGGTCACCGCGACGCCCTTGGGCACGCCCGTGGAACCCGAGGTGTAGATCACGTAGGCCACCTCGTCGACCGACAGCGGCCGCACCCGGTCCGCGTCGCCGATCGGCGAGGCGTCGCCGCCGTCCAGCTCCGAGATCGCCAGCCACACCACGTATCCCGGCGGTGTGGCCGCGTCGACGGCGGCGGTCAGGCCGATCCGGACCGCCGAGTCCGACAGCATGTGCCGGATCCGCTCGGCGGGATATCCGGTGTCGATCGGCAGGAACGCGGCGCCCGCCTTCGTCACCGCGAGGGCGGCGAGCACCGACTCCGCCGAGCGCGGCGCCGCCACCGCCACCACGTCACCGGGGCCCACACCGCGGCCGATCAGGGCCCGCGCGAGGCGGTTCGACCGCTCGTCCAGCTCGCGGTAGGTCAGCTCGACCGAATCACACCGCAGCGCGGCATGATCGGGGTACCGGGCCGCCGCGGTGGCGAAGCATTCCGCCAGCGACGCCGGAGGGACCGCCGCGCCGCCGTGCGCGGGCACCAGTGCCTCGCGTTCCCGGTCGTCGAGGATGTCGATGTCTCCCACCGCGATTCGCGGTCCCGCCACCACCGCGGCGAGAATCCGGACGAACCGCTCCGCCATCGACTCGGCGGTCGCGGCGTCGAACAGGTCGGTGGCGTAGGTCAGGCATAGGTCGAGTCCGGCCGGTGTCCGGTCCTCGGCCCACGTCTGGGTCACCGTGAACTGGGCATCGAATTTCGCGGTGCCGCAGTCGATCTCCTCGGTGGCAACCTCGAGTCCCGGCAGGCGCAGCGCCCGCGGTGCGTCGTCGTGGACCGACAGCATCACCTGGAACAGCGGGTGCCGCGCGGCCGAGCGCGCCGGATTCAGCACCTCCACCAGCCGTTCGAACGGCACATCCGTATGCGCGAACGCGTCCAGGTCACCGTCGCGCACCGCGGCCAGCAGCTCGGCGAACGACTCGTCCGCGTCCACCCGCGCCCGCAGCACCACGGTCGCCACGAACATGCCGATCAGGCGGTCCAGCCCGGCCTCGGAGCGGCCCGCCACCGCGGTGCCCACCGCGACGTCGTCGGTGCTGGCGAGCCTGCCGAGCAGCACCGCCAGCGCGGCGTGCAGCACCATGAACACGCTCGCGTCGTGGCGGCGCGCCAATTCCACCAGCGCACCGTGCACCCGCGCGTCCACGCGCGAGACCACCGTCGCGCCGCGATGCGACGCCACCGCGGGACGCGGCCGATCGGTCGGCAGTTCCAGGCATTCGGGCAGGCCGTCGAGCACACCCCGCCAGTACTGGAGCTGCCGCGCCGCGAGGCTGTCCGGATCCGCTTCGTCGCCGAGCAGTTCGTCCTGCCACAGGCTGAAATCCGCGTACTGCACGGCCAGTGGCTCCCAGCCCGGCGCCGCCCCGGTCCGGCGCGCGCGGTAGGCGGTCATCACATCGTCGGCGAGCGGGCCCAGCGACCAGCCGTCCGCGGCGAGGTGATGCAGGACCAGCACCAGCAGGTGCTCGTCGGCGCCGCGCCGGAACAGCCGCACCCGCAGCGGCGGCTCCGCCGTCAAATCGAAACCGGCGGTGGCGAATTCGATGATCGGCTCGGCGCCCTCCCGCGCGTCGACCGGAACCGGGTCCACGTCGACCGCGGACGCCTCCCGCACGATCTGGCACGGCCCGTCGCCCGCGTCCGGGAACACGGTGCGCAGCACCTCGTGCCGGTCGACGACATCGGCGAGCGCCGCGGCCAATCCCCGGATGTCGAGGTCGCCCCGCAGCCGCAGCGCGACCGGAATGTTGTAGATGCCGGACTCGGTGTCGAAGCGATCCAGGAACCACAGCCGCCGCTGGGCCGCCGACAGCGGTATGCGCTGCGGCCGGGACCGATGCGTCAATGCGGGCCGTGTGGTGTCGCCACCGAACTCGCCCGCGTCCAATGCCGCGGCCAGCGCGGCCGGTGTCGGGTATTCGAACACCGCCCGCACCGTCGGCCGCTGACCGGTCTGCTCGGCGATCCGCGCCACCAGTCGCGTCGCCAGCAGCGAGCTGCCGCCGACATCGAAGAAGCTGTGCTCGGCGCCGACCGCGTCGAGACCGATCACGTGTGCCATGGCCGCGGCCACCAGCACCTCGTTCGGTGTCCGCGGCGCGCGGCCGCCGCTGCCGAATGTGGGTTCGGGCAGCGCGGTGCGATCCAGCTTGCCCGACGGGCCGAGCGGAATCTCCGCCAGCACCACCACCGCCGCGGGCACCATGTGCGCGGGCAGTCGGCCCGCCGCGTGGCGGCGCACGGACTCCGGATCCACCTCCGCCGCGTCGGCGGGCACCACGTAGGACACGATCCGGCGCTCGCCCCGGGCGTCCGTGCGCACCTCGGTATGGGCGAATCCGACAGCGGGGCAGTCGGATACGACGGCGCTGATCTCGCCGGGCTCGATCCGGAAGCCGCGCACCTGCACCTGATCGTCCGAGCGTCCGACGAAGACCAGCGCGCCGTCCGACCACCGCACCAGGTCGCCGGTGCGATACATGCGCTCGCCCGCGGCGCCGAACGGGCAGGCCGTGAACCGCGATGCCGTCAGGCCGGTGCGGCCCACATATCCCTGCGCCACACCGGATCCCAGCACATACAGCTCCCCCACGACGCCGACCGGCACCGGGCGCAGCCGCGTGTCCAGCACCACCACGCCCGCTCCGCGAATCGGGCTGCCCAGCTCGACCCTGGCCTCCGGTCGCAGCGCCTGCGAAAGTACCGGTGCGACAGTGGCTTCCGAGGGGCCGTACGCATTGAACATCGCGCGGCCCGGGGCCCAGCGCTGCACGAGTTCCGCGGCGACGGCCTCACCGCCCACCACGAGGGAGCGCAGCCGCGGCAGCCGCCACCGCGGGTCCACGCTCGCCAGCGCGGCCGGGGTGAGGAAGGCGTGCGACACCCGCTCCCGCTCCAGCAGTTCCGCCAGCTCGTCGCCGCCGTACACGTCGGCAGGCGCGATCACCATCGTCGCGCCCGCGCACCACGCGAGCAGCATCTCGAGCACGGACGCGTCGAAGCTCGGCGAGGCGAAATGCAATGTCCGCGACTCGGCTTCGACACCGAACCGGTCCCGCTGCGCCGCGGCGAAGTTGGCCAGGCCGCGATGGGTCACCGCCACACCCTTCGGCACGCCGGTGGATCCGGACGTGTAGATCACGTAGGCCACATCGTCGGCCGACAGCGGCCGCCTCCGGTCCGCGTCGGTGACCGGGCGCCCGTCCGCGCCCTCGGATATCGGCAGCCACTCGACCCCGTCCGGCAGCCGCGCGGGATCGGTGGCGGTGACGCCGATCCCGGCGCCGGAGTCGGCGAGCATGTGCCGGATCCGCTCGGCGGGATAGCGCACGTCCACCGGAAGGTACGCCGCGCCCGCCTTGGTCACCGCGAGCACGGCGACGACGGACTCCACCGATCGGGCCAGGGCGAGCGCCACGATATCGCCCGGGCCGACGCCGCGACCGATCAGCGTGCGCGCCAGGTGGTTCGACCGCTCGTCCAGCTCGCGGTAGCTCAGCTCCGCCCCCGCGCACCGCAGCGCGGTGCGGTCCGGTGCGGCGGCGGCCGCCGCGAACAGTTCGGGCAGGGTCGCCGCGGGCAGCGGGTCGCCGCCACGGGCCGGGACCAGCCTCCGCTCGTCCGCCTCGAGCACGTCGATATCGCCGACGGCGGCACCCGGATCGCTCGCCACGGCCGCGAGGATCGCGGCATACCCGGCGGCGAACCGCTCGGCCGTGGCGGCCTCGAACAGGTCCGTGGCGTAATCCAGGCGCAGTTCCACGCCGTCCGGACGTCCGTCGGGCGTCTGCGATTCGGTCAGCGTGAACTGCAGATCGAATCCCGCCGCACCCGGGTCGATGCGTTCGCCGCGAATCTCGAGCTCCGGCAGGGTGATCCGCACCGGCTGCGAGTTCTGCACCGACAGCATCACCTGGAACAGCGGGTGAAATGCCGTGGACCGCACCGGATTCAGCAGCTCCACCACCCGTTCGAAGGGCAGGTCGGCGTGCGCGAACGCGTCCAGATCGGTCGCGCGCACCGCGTGCAGAACCTCGTCGAACGACCGTCCGCCGTCGATGTCGGTGCGCAGCACCAGGGTTCCGACGAACATCCCGACGAGGCGATCCAGCTGCTCCTCGGTACGTCCCGCGATCGGCGTGCCGATCGCGATGTCCCGCGTGCCGGACAGGCGGGCGAGCAGTATCGCGAGCGCCGCGTGCAGCACCATGAACAGGCTCACGTCACGACCGCGCGCCAGGTCCGCCAGGCGGCGGTGCAGGTCGGCGCCCAGTCGCGTGGTCACCGCGGCGCTGCGCTGCGAGGCCACCGGGGGCCGCGGGCGATCGACGGGCAGTTCGAGGAAGTCGGGCAGCCCCGTCAGCCGCTCGGTCCAGTAGTTCGCCTGTCGCGACAGCACACTGCCGGGATCGTGCTCCTCGCCCAGCACCGCGCGCTGCCACACACTGAAGTCCGCGTACTGCACGGCGAGCGGCTCCCACACCGGGGCCGTGCCGGACCGGCGGGCGCTGTAGGCGGTCGTGACATCGGCGGCCAGGGGTTCGAGCGACCACCCGTCCGCGGCGATGTGATGTACGACCAGCACCAGCAGGTGTTCGCGGTCGGCCGTGCGGATCAGCTCGGCGCGCAGCGGGATCTCGGTGGTGAGATCGAAACCGCGGGCGGCCAGCTCCCGCGCCCGCGCGAGGGCGTGGTCCGGCGTGCCCTCGACGACCGGAATCCGCAGGGCGGCTTCCTGTTCCGCGACGATCACCTGCACCGGGCCCGCGTCGGTATCGGGGAACACCGTGCGCAGGCTCTCGTGCCGCGTCACCACATCGCGCAGGGCGAGCGTCAGCGCCTCCGCATCCAGATCGCCGCGCAGCCACAGGCCGATGGCGATGTTGTATGTGCCCGAGGCGATGTCGAAGCGGTTGAGCAGCCACAGCCGCTGCTGCGCGGTCGACAGCGGGATGCGTCGCGGCCGTTCCGCGCGCGTCAGCGCGGGCCGGGCGCGGCGCCCGTCGCGTTCGGCGGCGTCCAGCAGCGCGGCCAGCCCCGCGGCGGTCGGATGTTCGAACACGCTGCGCACGCCCAGCCGATGTCCCGACCGGGTGGCGATCCGCGCGACCAGGCGCGTCGCCGACAGCGAGTTGCCGCCCAGTTCGAAGAACGTGTGGTCGGCGCACACCCGCTCCGCCCCGACCACCTCGGCCATCGCGGCGGCGACCAGTATTTCGTTGGCGGTCACGGGATTCCGGCCCGGCCGCGCCGCCGCCCCGAGGTCGGGTGCGGGCAGCGCCCGGCGGTCCAGCTTTCCGGCCGCCGTCAGCGGAATCGACGCGAGCGGCACGATCGCGGCCGGAATCATATGCGCCGGAAGCCGTTCGGTCATCAGCTCCCGGATCGCGTCCGGATCCGTCTCGTCCGCTCCGACCACATAGGTCACGATGTGCGGTTCGCCGACGCGGTCGCGCAGCACCTCCGTGTGGGCGAAACGCACCCGCGGGCAGGCCGCCACCGCGGCGGTGATCTCGCCGGGCTCGATCCGGAAGCCGCGCAGCTGCACCTGGTCGTCGGCGCGACCGACCAGTGCGAGCGTCCCGGCGGCGGTCCAGCGCACCAGATCGCCGGTGCGATACATCCGCTCGCCCGCCGCGCCGAACGGATTCGCGACGAACCGCCCCGCCGTCGGTGCGGCCCGGCGATGGTAGCCGCGCGCCAGCCCGGGTCCGGCGAGGTAGAGCTCGCCCACCACGCCGGTCGGCACGGGCCGCAGCCTGGTGTCCAGGACCACCGCCCGCACGCCGCGGATCGGACGGCCCAGCTCGATCGGGGCGTCGGGGTGTAGCGGCGAGACCGTCACGGCCACAGTCGATTCCGTGGGACCGTAGGCATTGAACATCGCGCGGCCCGGCGCCCACCGCCGCACCAGTTCGGCGTCGCAGGCGTCGCCGCCGACGATCACGCAGCGCAGCCGCGGCAGCGGGTGCTCGGCGGCCTCGACGGTGGCCAGCGCGGCGGGGGTGACGAACGCGTGCGTGATCCGCTCCCGCTCGAGCAGGGCGGCCAGTTCGTCGCCGCCGTAGATCTCCGGCGACGCGAGCACCAGCGCCGCCCCGGCCTCGAAGGCCAGCAGCAGTTCCAATATCGAGGCGTCGAAGCTGGGTGAGGCGAAATGCAGGACCCGAGAAGAGGATTCGACGCCATAGCGCTCGCGCTGCTCGGCGGCGAGGCTGGGCAGCCCGCGGTGTGTCACCGCGACACCCTTCGGCATGCCGGTGGATCCGGAGGTGTAGATCACGTAGGCGACGTCGTCGACGTGCGGCGGGCGCATGCGCTCGGCCTCGGTGATCGGGTCCCCGGCGGCCTCTGAGTGCCCGGGCGTCAGCCAGCGCACCTCGTCCGGCAGGCGCGCCGCATCGGCCGCCGCCGCGAGCCCGATCCCCACCTGCGCGTCGGAGAGCACATAGCGAATGCGGTCGATCGGATGCCGCTGATCGATCGGCAGGAACGCCGCACCGGTCTTGGCGATCGCGAGCACCCCGACGACCGACTCCACCGACCTCGGGAATCCCATCGCGACCACGTCACCGGGACCGATCCCCTGCCCGATCAGCATGCGCGCCAGCCGGTTCGAGCGCTCGTCGAGTTCTCGATAGGTCAGCGACCGCGTCCCCGCCCGCACGGCCTCTCGATCCGCGTGGGCGCCGCAGATCCGGCCGAACCAGTCGCCGAGGGTGGCCGCCGCGGCGGCGGCACCGCCCCGGGCGGGCACCAGCGCCGCCCGCTCACGCTCGTCGAGCAGGTCGACATCGCCGATCGCCATCGACGGATCCGCACCGACGGCGGCCAGCAGTCCGGCGAAGCGGCGCGCGATCCGCTCCGCCGAGGCGTCGTCGAACAGGTCCGTGGCGTAGGTCAGGCGCAGTTCGATGCCGTCCGGTGTGCGGTCACCGCGGTAGCGCTCGACGAGGGTGAACTGCAGATCCCATGTGGCGACGGCGGATTCGATCTCCTCGGCCGCCACCGCGAGCCCCGGCAGCCGCACCGGCTCCGGCGCCGAGTCGTGGACGGAGAGCATGACCTGGAACAGCGGGTGGTGCGACGTCGAGCGCACCGGATTCAGGACCTCCACCAGCCGCTCGAACGGAATATCGGCGTGCGCGAAGGCGTCCAGGTCGGACTCGCGGACCGCCGCCAGCAGATCGGTGAACCGATCGGCGCCGTCCACGTGCGTGCGCAGCGCCAGCGTTCCGGCGAACATGCCCACCAGCCCGTCCAGCCGGCCGTCGGTGCGTCCCGCGATCGGTGTGCCGATGCACACGTCACCCGTGGTCCCCAGGCGCGACAGCAGCGCCGCCAGCGCGGCGTGCACCACCATGAACACGCTGGCCCCGCCGCGGCGCGCCAGCCCGGTCAGTGCGGCGTGCGCCACCGCGTCCACCCGCACCGAGACCGAGGCGCCGCGCTGCGACGCCACCGCGGGCCGCGGCCGATCCGTCGGCAGCTCCAGGCATTCGGGCAGTTCGGCCAGCCGGTTCATCCAGTAGCCCAGCTGCAGCGCGGCGACGCTGGCCGGATCGTCCTCCTCGCCCAGCACCGCGCGCTGCCACAGGCTGTAGTCGGCGTACTGCACCGGCAGCGGCTCCCACCGCGGCGCCTCCCCCGCGCACCGCGCGGTGTAGGCCACGGCCAGATCGCGGGCCAGCGGCGGCAACGACGCGCCGTCGGCGGCGATGTGGTGGACGACCAGGCCCAGCACGTAGTCGTGAGATCCCGTGCGCAGCAGGTGCGCTCGCAGCGGCGGCTCGATCGTCACATCGAATCCACGAGCGGCCAGCTCACGCAGCCGGGCCTCGGCCGCCGACACCGACACCGGCTCCTCCGGGTGTTGGGGGGGCGCGTGGGGGGCCGCCCCGAGGTGCTGTTCCTCGACGAACCCACCGTGGGATTCGAT
>NZ_JARWQD010000122.1 GCF_029869545.1 Nocardia wallacei
ATACGCCTCACCACCGACGGCCAGCACCCGCAGACTGTCCAGACCCGCCGGATCCAGCGTCGCCAACGCCGCCGGGGTGATGAACAGATGAGTCACCTGTTCCCGACGGATCAGCTCGTACAGCTCCTCGCCACCGAACACGCCGGTCGGCACGACCACGAGTGCACCGGCCGGGCCGATCGCGAGCAGCAGCTCCATGATCGACGCGTCGAAGCTCGGCGAGGAGAAATGCAGTGTGCGCGAACCGGAGTCGAGGTTGTACCGCTCGACCTGCTCGGCGCTGAGGTTCACCAGGCCCGCGTGCGGAACGACGACGCCCTTGGGCACGCCGGTCGAGCCCGAGGTGTAGATGACGTAGGCCAGGTTCTCCGGGCGCACCGGGCGCAGCCGGTCGGCGTCCGCGACTGTCTCGTCGCTGTACTGCTCCAGCTCGAGCTCGTCGAGCACCAGCCATTCCACCGAATCCGGCAGGTCCGCGCGGACCGCGGATACGGTGAGGCCCACGGGCGCACCGGAATCGGTGAGCATGTGCTCGATACGGTCGGACGGATAGGCCGGGTCGATCGGCACGAACGCGGCACCGGACTTGGCGACACCCCACTCGGCGAGATACGAATCGCTCGACCGCGGAATCGCGATCGCCACGAAATCCTCGGTACCCAGACCACGCTCGATCAACAAGCGCGCCAAGCGATTCGACCGTTGATCCAGCTCACCATAGGTCAGCCGGACATCGCGGAAGATCACCGCCGGGGCCGACGGATCGCGAGAGACCGCCGCCGCCAACAGCTCCGGAAGCGTCCGCGCCGGAACGGCCGGGCCGCCGGTGCGGCTCACGACCTCGGCGCGCTCGGCCGCATCCATGATGTCGATCGCACCGACCGCGGCCTGGGGATCGGCCGCGATCGCCCGCAGCAACCGGGTGAAGCGCTCGGCGAAGCCCTCGACCGTGGACTCGTCGAAAAGGTCACGGGCGAAGGAGAACTCGGCGAGCATCCGGGAGCCGTCGGCCGCCTCCCGCACCGTCAGCGACAGGTCGAACTTCTCGATACCGGCCTCGAAATCGACCGCGCCGATCCGCAGCCCGGGTAGTTCGAAGGCGGTCTCGGGCAGGTTCTCGAACGACAGCGCCACCTGGAACAGCGGATGCCGCGCGGTGGAGCGCTCCGGCTGCAGCAGCTCCACGAGGCGCTCGAACGGGATGTCGGCGTGGGCGAATGCCTGCAGATCGGTGTCGCGGGCCTGCGCCAGCAGGTCGCGGAAGCTCCGCTGTCCGCGCACCTCGGTGCGCAGCACCACGGTGTTGACGAACATGCCGATCATCTCGTCGAGCTCGGCCTCGCCGCGACCGGCGATCGGGCTACCGACGGCGATGTCCTCGGTGCCCGACAGCCGCGCCAGGAAGACCGCGAGCGCGGCGTGCACGACCATGAACAGGGTGGTGTTCTGGTCCGCGGCGATCTGCCGCAGGGCCGCGCGCAGCTCGGTGTCGATCGGGAACACCACGCGCCCACCGGCATACGACGGCACGGTCGGCCGCGGCCGATCGGCGGGCAGGTTCAGCTCGTCGGGCAGGTCGGCGAGCGCGGTGCGCCAGTAGTCGGCCTGCGCGGAGAGGAGGCTGTCCGGATCGTCCTCCGAACCCAGCACGGTGCGCTGCCAGACGCTGAAGTCCGCGTACTGCACCGGCAGCGGCGCCCAGGCCGGGGCCTCGCCGGTGGAGCGGGCGCTGTAGGCGAGCATCACGTCACGGGTCAGCGGGCCCATCGACCAGCCGTCAGCGGCGATGTGGTGCGCCACGAACACCAGCACGTATTCGGTTGCGGCCGTGTCGGAATCGGCCTCGATGCGCAGCAGCCGCGCCCGCAGGGGGACCTCTGTGGTCACGTCGAATCCGGTCGACACCAGCTCGGTGATGGTGTCGCGCAACGACTCCGGCTGCACCGGGACCGGGGTGAGGTCCGGCACGGCCCGGTCGGCGGGCAGCACCAGCTGGTGCGCGATGCCGTCGGCGTCGGGGTAGACGGTGCGCAGGATCTCGTGACGCTCCACCAGATCCCGCACCGCGGCCTGCAGCGCGTCGACGTCCAGATCGCCGGACAGCCGCACCGCGACCGGCACGTGGTAGGCGGCCGACTGCTGGTCGAACCGGTTCAGGAACCACATGCGCTGCTGGGCCAGCGACAGCGGCACCCGGTCGGGGCGATGCCCCGCCGTCAGTGCCGGGCGTCCGCCGGATCCGGCGTGCTGCGCGACCCGGGCCGCCAGCGCGGCCACGGTGGAGTACTCGAACAGATCCCGCACCGGGACCCGCGCCTCGAGCGCCGCGCTCAGCCGCGCGACCACCTGGGTGGCGATCAGCGAGTTGCCGCCGAGGGTGAAGAAGTCGTCGTCGGCACCGACGCGCTCGACACCGAGCACCGCGGCGAACACGCCCGCCACGAGCTCCTCGACCGGGGTCGAGGGTGCCCGGAACTCGCGCTGGGTGAACGTCGGCTGCGGCAGCGCCTTGCGATCCAGTTTGCCGCTGGTGTTCAGCGGGAACGCGTCCAGCGCGACGATCGCGCCCGGGAGCATGTAGGCGGGCAGCGTCTGCCCGGCCGCCGCCAGCAGCTCGTCCTGGTCGATCGAGGCGCCCGGCGCCGCAACCACATACGCCACCAGCTGGTCACCCAGCTCGGACGGCAGCACCAGGGCGACGGCCTGGCTGACCGACGGATGCGCCAGCAGCGCCGACTCGATCTCGCCCAGCTCGATGCGCTGACCACGGAACTTCACCTGGAAATCGGTACGACCGATGTACTCCAGCACGCCACCGTCACGCCACACCACGAGGTCGCCGGTGCGGTACATCCGCTCGCCGGGGACTCCGCCGCCGTTCGTCCCCCCGCCCGCGGCGCCGCCGCCGTTCATCCCCCCGCTCGCGGCTCCGCCGCCGGTCATCCCCTCGCCCGCGGCTCCGCCGCCGGTCATGTCCCCGAAGGGGTTGGCTACGAACCGATCCGAGGTCAGGTCCGGGCGGGCCACGTAGCCGCGCGCCAGCTGATCACCGGCCAGATACAGCTCACCCGGAACCCCTGCGGGCACCGGCCGCAGCCGCGAATCCAGCACGTACACACGGGAGTTCCACTGCGGCAGGCCGATCGGCACACTCGACCGCTCCGCGCCCGTGGCGGGCCAGTAGGTGATCGACACCGCCGCCTCGGTGGGCCCGTACAGGTTGTGCACCGCGGCATCCGACACCGACCGCATCGCCGCGACGGTCTCCGGCGGCAGCGCCTCACCGATC
>NZ_JARWQD010000123.1 GCF_029869545.1 Nocardia wallacei
CCCCCCCCCCCCCCCCACCCCCCGCGGGGCGCCCCCCCGGCCCACCCCCCCTCCCCGGCGCGTCGGGCGGGGGGCCCCCCGCGCCCGCGTGCCGGGGGGGGGGGGGGGGGGCCCCCCCCCCCCCCCCCCCCCCCCCACCAGCACCCCGCCGCGTTCGAGACGTACGCCCCAGTGCAGCCTGCGGGCGTGGTGCTCCTGAATCACGAAGCGGTCGCCCGGGCTCTCGGCCGGGGGCCCGGCGGGGACCGGTTCGGGGGTGCGGGCCGGGTCGCGCATCGAGCGGTAGGTGGTCAGCGGGTCGGCCGTCTGCTCGCCGAGCGGGGGATCGAGCCCGGACAGTACGTCGCCGTGGTCGCGCCAGCGGTCCAAAACCTCGTCGAAGGTCAAGTGCCGCAGTCGTTTCCGGTCCTCGATCTCCTCCCAGGCGCGCGGTGCCGCGACCGTCGGATAGGTGCGGCCGCGCAGCGAATACGGGGCGATGGTGGTCTTGGACGGGTTGTTCTGGCTCCAGTCGAGGAAGATCTTGCCCCGGCGCGCCGCCTTGGCCATGGTGGCCGTCACCAGCTCCGGATGCAGCTTCTCCAGCCCGGTGGCCACCTGCTTGGCCACCGTGGACGCGCCGCCGGGGCTGAGCACCCGGTCCAGCGGGACGTAGACGTGGATGCCCTTGCTGCCGCTGGTGACCGGGAAGGCGTCCAGCCCGGCGTCGCGCACCGTATCGCGGATCCACAGCGCCACCTGGGCGCACTCCGCCAGCTCGACACCCGGGCCGGGGTCCAGGTCGAACACCAGGCGGGTGACCGGCCCCCGCTCGCCCTCGACGAAACGCCATTGCGGCACATGGATTTCCAGCGAGGCCTGCTGCCCGAGCCACGCCATCCCGGCCACCGAGTCGATGACCGGGTAGGTCACGCGGCGGTCGGAATGCTCGACCGAGTGCCGCTGGATCCACTTGGGTGCGTGGGTGGCCAGGTTCTTCTCGAAGAACGACGGCTCCTCGACGCCGTTGGGCCAGCGCTTGCGGGTGACCGGACGCCCGGCGATGTGCGGGAGCAGCGCGGGGGCGATGGCGGTGAAATAGTCGATGACCTCGCCCTTGGTGGTGCCGGTTGCCGGGTACAGCACCTTGTCGAGGTTGCTCAGCTCAACCTCGATACTCCCGAACCGGCGGCGGGACACCATATTCGAAGTCTAGAGGCAGCTACCGACAGACCGGTCCCGCCGCGGCAACGGGCCGCTCGCGCCCCCTTCCGGAGACGCCGAACGGCCCGTTGCGGCGATCTGTCAGCTCTTGGGCTGGTCCGGATCGGCCGGGGGTTCCGGCGCCGGGGGCGGCGGGGGCGGCGGGGTCGCCTCGCCCGGGCCGCCGGGCGCCTTGTCCTGCTCGGGAATGGCGCCCTTGACCTTCTCGGTGCCCTTCTCGATCTTGTCGGAGTACTTGCCTCCGGTTTTCTCGTCGATGAAGGATCCGGCCTTGTCCACCGCGCCGTGGATCTTCTCGGCGTTCTCGGCGGCCGCATCCCTCCCCTTGCCGACCAAGCCCTTGAGCGTGTCCATCAGACTCATAGGTCCTACTCCTAACTCATCGGTCTTCGGCTGGATCACGGCGGCGTCCGCGTACACCGCCCTAGCGCACATCCTCCCACCATGAGACCTGCGGCGATACCGCATTCGCATCGATCCGCTGGCCGGGCAGCGGGACGGCCACCGGCGTCCCGGCGGCCTGCGCCGCCGCCACCAGCCGCTGAACCGGCTCCGACCAGCCGTGGAAGGCCAGGTTGAACGTCGCCCAATGGATCGGGATCAGCAGCCCGCGCCGCGGATCGCCGACACAGACGTCGGCGTGGGCGCGCACCGCCTCCTCCGGATTCATGTGAACATCCGGCCAGTGCACGTCGTACGCGCCGATCGGCAGCAGGGTCAGGTCGAACGGGCCCAGTGTCGCGCCGATCTCCGCGAACGCCTTGGTGTACCCGGTATCGCCGCCGAAGTAAACGCGACGCGCCGGTCCCGCGATCGCCCACGAGGCCCACAGGGTCGTGTTGCGGACCAGGCCCCGACCGGAGAAGTGCCGGGCCTCGGCACAGGTGATCACCAGGTCGCCGGTGCGCCCGTCACCCCGGTCGGGCAGGGAAACCGAAGTGCCCCAATCCAATTCGATGATCCGCCGCTCGGGGACCCGCCACTTGCGCAGGTGCGCCCCGATACCGATCGGCACGACGAACGGCGCGTCCTGCGTAGCGGTCAGGGTGCGCACGGTGTCGCGGTCCAGATGGTCGTAGTGATCGTGCGAGATGACGATCGCGTCGACCGGCGGCAGCTGGTCCAGCGGCAGTGGCGTGGGGTGCAGGCGGGCGGGACCGATCGTCGGCGACGGCGAAACCCGTTCGCTCCATACGGGATCGGTGAGAACCCGGTAGCCGTCGATCTCCAGCAGCGCCGAGGCGTGGCCGAGCCAGGTGACAGCCAGCTCGCCCGCCTCCGGCGGGATATCCGGTGTGGCGAGCGGGATCTCGCCCGCGGGACGCCCCACGCCGTTGCGGGTCAGCGCCGAGAACAACAGCGACAGGCCCGATCCCGGCGCGAACTGGGTGCTCGGCTCGGTGTTGTGGAACTGGCGGTTGCGGTAGCCGGCCGAACCGGCCGCCAGCGGGGCGATCGCCGCCGCCGACGCGCCCAGCGCCTCCGGCAGGCCGCGGGCCGCGCGCAGCGCCCACAGCAGGCCCGCGGCGCCGGCGGCGCCCAGGGCGATCCGGCGCACGGTGGTGAGCAGGCTGGCCGGATTCATCAGTGCCCCACGAACTTCGCCGCGCGCTTCTGTTCCCGGGCCAGTCGCGCCTCCGTGGCGTCGTCGCTGCGCCAGGCCGCCTCCAGGGCCGCCTGCTGCTCGGGAGTGTCCTCGCCGCGGGTGCCGTCGTCGTTGAACACCAGCTTCATGTGGCGCAGCGACAGCGGGGCGAGCGCGGCGATCTGCTTGGCCCACTCCTGGGCGTCGGCGAGCGTGCCGATACGGTTTGCGAAGCCGAAAGCGTATGCGTCCGAGGCGGTTACGGGTTCGGCGCCCAGTAGCATGGTGCGGGCGGGGCCGCCGCCGATCAGCGACACCAGCCGCCGGATCGTCCAGCGGTCCACGGAGATGCCCAGTTTCGCGGCCGGGATCGCGACGTAGGAATCGGGGCTCATCACCCGCAGGTCCGAGGCGAGCGCCAGCTGCACGCCCGCGCCGAGGGCGCCGCCCTCGATCGCGGCGATCACCGGCACGGGCACGGTCTCGAGCGTGCGCAGCATCTCCATCAGCGCGTCCAGGAAGGTCTGGGAATACACCCCCGACAGGTCCGCGCCCGCGCTGAAGATCGGGCCCTGACCGGTGAGAACGATGACGCGGGCGTCGGCGGCAGCGGCCGTCACGGCATCGCGCAGCTGCCCTACCAACTCCTCGCTGAGGGCGTTGCGGCGCTCCGGGCGCTGCAGTTCGATGGTGACCACGTCGCCATCGCGGCTGACTCCGAGCATCTGACCTCCCCGTTGGTGCGGTGCGATTACCTTTACTGTATGCGGCGCAAGGTTGCTTGCCCGCACCCGACGCACCCCGGGTACCGTGGCGGCGGTGACCGCACCCGATTTCGAGATCCTGGTGATCGGCGCCGGACAGGCCGGATTATCGGCCGGTTACCACCTGCGACGGCTGGGTCTGCGGCCCGAGCAGGACTTTCTCATCGTCGACCACGCGCCCGGACCGGGTGGGGCCTGGCAGTTCCGCTGGCCCTCGCTCACCTTGAGCACGGTGAACCGGGTGCACGATCTGCCCGGCATGTCGTTCGCCGAGACATTGCCGGACGGCTCGGAGAACGCGCAGGCGGCCACCGCGGTCCCGCACTACTTCGACCTGTACGAGAAGCGTTTCGACCTCCGCGTCCACCGCCCGACCTCGGTACGGGTCGTTTGCGACCGCGCCACCCCGTCCACCTGCCCCGATCAGGCAGTGGACGGCTTCCTGCATGCCGAGACCGAGGCGGTGGGTGGAGATGGCGTGCCGTGGACCGAGCCGGGTGGAAATGTCGGCGACTCCGCTCCCGAATTGTCCCGCGCTGCAAGAGGTCCGGGTGGTGCAGCGGGGTCGGTGGTGCGGGTGCGCGGGATCATCAATGCGACGGGGACCTGGGAGAAGCCGTTCATTCCGTACTACCGGGGTGCGGAGGCGTTCGCGGGGCGGCAACTGCATGCGCACGACTACCGCACGGCGGAGGAGTTCGTGGGTCAGCATGTCGTCGTGGTCGGGGCCGGGGTCTCGGCGGTGCAGCTGTTGGATGAGATTTCGCAGGTCACGACCACGACGTGGGTGTCGCGGACCGAACCTCGCTGGCGGGAGGGTCCGTTCACGCCCGAGGCGGGCCGCGCCGCCGTGGCGATGGTGGAGGACCGGGTGCGGCGCGGGCTGCCGCCGCGGTCGGTGGTCTCGGTGACCGGGCTGCCCGTCGACGACCGGGTCCGGGCCGCCCGCGCCCGGGGCGCCCTGGACTGGCATCCGATGTTCCAGCAGATCGAGTCCGAGGGTGTCCGCTGGGCCGACGGCACCTTCCAGCCCGCCCAGGTCATCCTGTGGGCCACCGGATTTCGCAGCGCCCTGGACCACCTCGCGCCCTTGCGCCTGCGCGGCCCCGGCGGCGGCATCACCATGACCGGCCGCCTCGCCACCCAGGTCGCCGCCGACCCCCGCATCCACCTACTCGGCTACGGCCCCTCCGCCAGCACCATCGGCGCCAACCGCGCGGGCCGCGCCGCCGCCACCGAACTCACCACCCACCTGGGCCTCGGCTAGACGAGAACGCGTTTGCGTGCGTGCGGCGCGGGGTCAGTTCTCGAGGCCGACGGCGAAGGTGTCGGGGTCGGGGCCTACGCGGGTGGCGGTGTCCAGGGCGGTGATGCGGGTCATCTGGTCGGTGGTCAGCTCGAAGGAGAAGACCTCGAAGTTCTCCTGGATGCGCGACGGCGTCACCGATTTCGGGATGACCACGTTGCCCAGCTGCAGGTGCCAGCGGATGATCACCTGGGCGGGGGTGCGGCCGACCTCGGCGGCGACCTCGGCGATCGTGGGATCTTTCAGCTCGGCGCCCTGCCCGAGCGGGCTCCACGCCTCGGTCGCGATGCCGTGCTCGGCGTGGAAGGCGCGCAGCTCCGGCTGGGCCAGGCTGGGATGTAGCTCGATCTGGTTGACCGCCGGAGTTTCACCGGTCTCGGCGATCACCCGCTCGAGGTGGTCTCGATGGAAGTTCGACACCCCGATGGAGCCGATCCGGCCCTGCGACTTCAATGCCTGGAATGCCCGGAAGGTGTCGACGAACCGGTCGGCCCCCGCGACCGGCCAGTGGATCAGGTAGAGATCCAGATAGTCCAGGCCCAGGCGGTCCATGCTGGCGTCGAACGCCCGCAGCGTCGAGTCGTAACCCTGGTCGGAATTCCACAGCTTGGTCGTCACGAAGACCTCGTCGCGCGGCAGCCCGGACTCCCGGATGGCCCGCCCCACCTCGGCCTCGTTGCCGTAGACCATGGCCGTGTCGATGCTGCGGTACCCGACCTCCAGGGCCGTCGTCACCGCATTGAACGCCTCCGACTCGGCTACCTGGAATACACCGAAACCGAGCTTCGGGATCACGTTCCCGTCGTTCAGCACGATCGACGGTACTGCGCTGGTCTCGCTGCGAAAGGTCACCGTTCCGACCGTAGAAGCGGTTTGCCGACCCGTCAACGAACCCCCCGAGCGTGTTCGGGACCGCTTGACAATGTGTTGTGTTTTTACAACACTCTGTTGTGTGAGTCCAGTGAGAAGGGGTGAAACCCTCCCGATATACAACCGGATCGCGGTGTTGCGGGCCGAGCATCGGATGAGCCGGGCCGCGCTGGCCGAGGCGGTGAACGTCAATGTTCAGACGATCGGCGCGCTCGAGCGTGGCGACCACTACCCCAGCCTCGACCTGGCGCTGCGGATCTGCGAGGTGTTCGGACTCCCCGTCGAGGCGGTGTTCTCGCGCAACGAGTTCACGCCGCTGTCGGCCGAGCTCTACCAGCGCACGAAAGGACAGTCATGACGTCACCGGCGAATACCCTGCTCGATCGCTACCAGGACTATCGGGTCCGCCGCTGGCTGGTCTACGACGAGCGCACCTCCGGGATGCTGCCGGGCTGGCGCACTCGCGCCCGGCGGCGGACGCTGGTGGTCGCGGTGGTCGCGGCCCTCGCGGTGTTGTTCGTGGTCGGGGTGCTGTGCGCCTTCGACCTGCGATGGGCGCCGCTGATCTGGCTACCGGCCGCGGTGGTCTTCCTCCCGGCCTGGACCATGCTGCGGATCGTCTCGCAGCGGCAGGACAGCGCGCCGACGCCGACGCTGGACGAATTCGAGATCGCCCAGCGCAATACGGCCCGGTCGATCGGTCTGAGCCTGACGCAGTCGCTCACCCTCGCGCCGCTGATGTATCTGATCGTCGCGGGCGCTATCTTCCCGGAGGCCGGGGCGTTCCGCACGGCCTACGCCGGTGGCGCGATGGCGCTGGCCACGCTGATGGCCGGTGGGTGCGCGCCCGGTCTGATCCTGGGGTGGACTCGGCCCGATCCCGAGCCGGAGCCCTGATCTTTTGGGGCGCTGCGCTTTCCGTCGTCGTGCGCGCAGAGGGCAGTGGTCAGTCCCGCGTAGTCGGTAGCCCCAGGCGCCGATAGCGGGACCTGCGGGTTTCTCGCAGTTCGTCCGGGGGGAGGCGTCGGAGTACCGCCAGCTCGTCGGCCACGGCGGTGATCATGCGGCGGGCGAAGTCGACGGGTTCGGCTGCGGCGTCCGGGTATTCGGGGACGATTCGGTCGACGATGCCGTCGGCGAGCAGATCCGCGGCCCGAATACGTTGTGCGGCAGCTAATTCCGGAGCGTGTGCGGTGTCGCGGTGGACGATCGCGCTGGCGCCCTCCGGAGGTAGCGGTGCCAGCCACGAATGTGTCGCGCCCAGAACGCGATCCGCCGGGAGCAGTGCCAGTGCGCCGCCGCCGCTGCCCTGCCCCAGCAGTACGGAAACGGTAGGGGTGTCGAGGGTGACGAGATCGGCTATGCAGCGGGCGATCTCGGGGGCCAGGCCGCGTTCCTCGGCCTCGCGAGAAAGCGCGGCACCGGCGGTATCGATCACCAGGACCAAGGGGAGTCGCAGTTCGGCCGCGAGATGCATGCTGCGCCGAGCCTCCCGCAATGCCGCTGGGCCCATGGTGTTCTCGCCGGTCTGACCGCTGCGGTCGTGGCCGAACACCACGCAGGCATGCCCGCGCAGCCTGGCCAGTGCGTGCACGACGGTCCGGTCCGATTCGCCCTGCCCGGTCCCGCTCAGCGGCACCCGATCGGTGGCGTGCCGCAGCAATTGCCGGATGCCCGGTCGTTCGGCGCGCCGCGAGAGGGTGACCGCTCGCCACGTGGCCTCGATATCTGTGACATGTTGCAGCGCAACGTGTTCCGGTTCCGTCGGTCGATCAGCTGGTGCGGTGCCCTGCGAATCGTAGTGCCCGCCACGGGTTTCGGAGTGGTCGCCGCGGCTTCCGGCCGAGTCGGCTCCGGCCGATTCCGTCGCGGCCCGTTCCGATCCGGCCGGTTGTTGTGTGGTGGCCAGGCCGCCGGTGGTGACGTTGAGGACGCGGTGGGCTATGCGGCGGAATACCCGGATCGGGACCACGCCGTCTATCACGCCCCTGCGGTACAGGTTCTCGGCCGTTTGCACGCCCTCCGGGAACGGGTGGCCGTAGAGGGCCTCGTATACCCGCGGGCCGAGGAAGCCGATCAGGGCGCCCGGTTCGGCGAAGGTCATGTGGCCCAGCGAACCCCACGACGCGAAGACGCCGCCCATCGTCGGATCGCGCAGATACACCAGGTACGGATGCCCGGCCGATTTGTGTGCCGCGACCGCGCCCGCGATCTTGACCATCTGCACGAAGGCCACCGTGCCCTCCTGCATCCGCGTGCCGCCCGAGGTCGGCGAGGCCAGCAGCGGGAGCCCGAGTTCGGTGGCGCGCTCGACCGCCGTCACGATGCGCTCCGCCGCCGCGACCCCGACCGAGCCCGCGAGAAATCCGAACTCACAGGCGATCACCGCGACCCGCCGCCCCCGTAGTCCGCCCTCGCCGGTCAGCACGGACTCGTCGGTACCGGCCCGCTCGGCCGCCGCCCGCAGGTCCGCCCGGTACTCCGGACCGGCGTCGACCGCGACCGGCGACCGATCCCAGCCGACGAACGAGCCACTGTCCAACAGCCCGTCGAGAAGCTCCCGCGCCGACATCCTCACGCGCCGAGCGTAGCCAGTACCCGCGGAATGCGATGCTTCTTCCGGCTCGGTGGATGGCGCCGGTCCGGTGCTCGGAGAGCTCACGATGCAGTGAACAGGTGGCATCCGGCGATGTCGGCGGACGGCTGCGGGACGACGGAAAACCCTGTGGTGCAGGGCCGATCGTGCACGATAGGCGGCGTGTGGGTGAGGTTACGGAACGGGGTCGGGCGTCGCACTTGGGACACGGTGCGGCAATCGTCGTTGACCTGCATGTTTGCCGGGGTTACGGTAGTGGACCCGATGATGTGGAGCGGTCGGTGCGGACCCGCGGCCGGGTGTCCCTGCGCGTCGGTGTGGTGACGCGGAGGCACAATGGAAACCGGGCGCACGTCGTTGATGTATCAGGAAATGGTTTGCCGCGCGGCATGTTTCGGCGCGCGATGGCGGCCGGTCACGCGGAGCGAACCGGTCGTCGGCGCGGCATCGCGGCCACGCACCGCACGTCGCAGCTGGGTGGCGCTGCTCGTCGTCGCCCTGACCGCGCTGTCGGTGATGGTGTCGGCTCCCGTCGCGCGGGCGGACATCCCGTTGCCCGACAACGATCCCTTCTACGCCGCGCCCGCCGACCTCGCGGCACAGCCCGACGGCGCGGTGCTCGGGTCCCGGCCGATCTCGCTGTTCGACCTGCCGATTCCGGTGTCGGCGTGGCAATTGCGTTATCGCACAACCGATTCCACCGACAGTCCGCTGCTCGATGTGGCGACGGTGATCGTGCCACCGGTGCCCTGGGTGGGTCCGCGGCCCCTGCTGTCGTATCAGGTTCCCGAGGACAGCCTGGGTACCCGGTGCGCGCCGTCGTTCGCGCTGCGCGGCGCCCGGGATTGGGGCGTGGTGAACACCGTGCTGGATGTGCCGTTCCTGATGGAGGCGCTGCGGCGCGGCTGGGCGGTGGTGGTCGCCGATTACGAAGGGCCGCAGTCGCGATTCTTCGACGGGGTGACCGCCGGGCGGGCGGTGCTGGACGGTATCCGGGCCGCGCGGTCCTTCCCGCCCGCCGGTGTGGGAGACGGGCCGGTCGGCGCGTGGGGGTACTCCGGTGGCGCGTTCGCCACGCTGTGGGCAGCGCAGTTGCGCGCGGAATACGCTCCCGACGTGTGGTTTTCGGGTATCAGCTCGGGCGGTGTCCCGGTCGATATCCCGGCGATCGCGCAGCGGGTCGACGGCGGCGTGCAGGCGGGGCTGGCGATCCTGATCCTGATCGCGTTGGCACGCAACAATCCCGACTCCGGGCTGCTCGAGCTGCTGAACGAGCGCGGCCGGGCGCTGCTGGCCGACAACGCCACCGCGTGCGGCTCGGATCTGGTCCCGAAGTACGCGGGTGCCCGGGTGGACGATTTCTCCACGGTCCCGAATCTGCTGGCGCATCCGGTCTTCCGTGCCACCGCCGCCCCGCACGAACTCGGCGCCGCGGTACCCGACGTGCCGCTGTACCTCTACCACGGCGTGACCGACGACGTGATCCCCGTGGCCGGGTTCAGCGCGCTGGTCGACAGTTACTGCGCGCGAGGCGCCGACCTCACGGCCATCCATTCCCCCTTCCCCTCGCACAACGGCGCAGCGATCGGCGAGGCATTCGGTGGGATGAACTTCCTCTCCGACCGATTCGCGGGTATACCGCCGGTACCGGGATGCGTGGTGCGCTGATCCGGTGTGGGGAGTTCCCGGCCAAAAGCGTGCCGGGAATAAGAGATGGGCGGCGGTGCCGGAATGTGGGGTGGGCGGCTGTGCCGGGATTGTGAGGTGGGCGGCCGTGCCGGGATTGTGAGGTGGGCGGCCGTGCCGGGAATGTGAGGTGGGCGGCTGTGCCGGATTGTTGGATGCGGGAGGGTGGGCAGTCGCACCCGGCACCGGTCCGGTGGTCGGGTAGGGCGCGGGGTGCGGCTGCGGTGGGTCAGCGGCCGGTGGTGTCCATCCACTTGGTGGTGCCGGGGGCGGCGTTCAGGGTGTTGATCAGGTCGATTCCGGCGATGATCAGGGCCGGGCCGCCGACGACCAGGGTGCCGATGATGCCGCCGATCGCGGCACCGGCGATGACGCTGGCAACGACTCCCGGCCCGGCGACGATGCCGGTGAGCCCGACCAGCGCGCCGATGGCGGTGCCGACGAAACCGCCGATCGCCGTGGCGATCCCGAACTGCGAGGCGAACGCCTCCTGGGCGCGCTGGTTCTCCTCCAGCGACGCCACCGGCGTGACCTGCGCCGGGCGGGCCGCGGCCACATTCTTGACCGCCGTCAGCTCCAGTACCCGGCCGTCCTCGCGAACCTGGTGCGGCATCGGGTATTCCAGGCCGTCCTGCCGGAACGACAGCGGGAGCGTGACCAGCGTGTCGCCCGCGGCGGATCGGATGTCGACCGTGCGTGCGTCGCCGGACACGTGGAAGGATCCGTCACGCAACGTCGTCTGAATGGTGTTGCCGGCCAGTGCCGTTTCGTAGTGCACATCGGGCGTGGCGGGTGCTGCGTGGGTGGCGCCGGCCCCGACGGCGACCCCCATGACCACCGGAATTGCCGCAGCGCTGAACTTGCGCAGAATCATTTTCGGTTGTTTCCCATCTTCATCAGGATTGAATGCGTCGGAAAGCCCCCCGGGCGCGCGCTCGACACCCCTGTCACCCCTGCTGCGCGCGGAGCCGTCGACCCGGCTGACCGACCCTGTAACCATACCTTTACCAGCAGCGTCAATCCCCCGAAATATTCCATGACAGAGGATATTTCGTCCGACCGGTGGGTTTGCCCTACGTCAGAAGATCGATCATGACGGCGCCCACGCACACCACCACGACGATGGTCAGCGCGATGGCATCCCGAAGTCCCGGCGCGCTGGGACGCGCGGTGAGCTGCCCGGTGCCGCCCCGCGCGGTGATGGCCTCGCCCAGTTCCCCGGCCCGGCGGGTGGCGACCGCCATGGCGGCGGTGAGGATATCGAGCAGCGGATTGACCGCCGCCCGCTGCAGCGCGGAATCCTTGGGCCGCAGCCTGCGTGCGGCGCGCAGCAGGCGCATCTCGTCCAGCAGCAGCGGCAGGCCGCGCAGTGTCAGCGCCACCACCACGGCCCACTCGTCCACGGGCACACGGAGTTTGCGCAGCGGTGCGCCCAAAGTGGCGAGGGCCGGGGCGATCTCGCCCATCGGCGTGGTCCAGGCGATCAGGAACGAGCTGGCGACGAGGGTCAACCCGAACGCAGTGACCTGCGCGTACCGCAGCACCGCGGCCTCGCCGACCGGCACGTTGATCAGCGCCCCGCCCGCCAGCAGCCCCCAGAACCACCAGGGCAGCCGCGGCAGCGTGCCCAGCGGCAGCCGCGCGGTCGCGACGACGACCACCAGGAGCAGCACGGTCATGCCGAGCACCGGCCAGGACGGCAACAGCATCAGCAGCAAACTGATCAGGAATGCCCCGATCATCTTGGTACCGGCCCACAGTCGATGGATCGGGCTGTCGACCGGGACCTCACGCAGCAACACCATGCTCATGACGGATCTCCCGTCGCGCCGGGTCGGTGCAGTCGCGCCCAGGCCGTGGCGGTCTGTTCGGTCACGGGCGCGGCCTGCGGTTCGACGGCGGCCGCGGACTGCGGGGCGGTCTCCGGGATGCGGCCGGACTGCAGATGCACGGTCCGATCGCACACGGCTGTCATATCGGCCACATCGTGCGAGATGACGATCAGGGTGAGTCCCGAATCGCGCAGCCGGGCAAGCAGTTCCACCACCTCGGCGCGGCCCTGCGGATCGAGCCCGGCGAGCGGCTCGTCGAGCACCACCACCTGCGGCCGGGCGGCCACGATCGCGGCCAGCACCACCCGCTTGGCCTGACCGCCGGACAGCGATTCGATGGATCGCGGGGCGAGTGCGCGGTCGAGGCCCACGGCGTCCAGCGCGCGGCCGACCGCGCCGGAGCCGGTCCCGCTGCCGCCCCAGTCCTCGATCTCGGCGCCCACGGTCTGCCGCTGCAATTGCAGCCGGGAATGTTGAAAGGCCAGCTCCACGGCGCCGATTCGCCGATGCACCGGACGGACGTCGCGTCCTTCGTGCAGTTCGCAGCGACCGGCGGTGGGCACGATCAGCCCGGCCATGATCCAGGCCAGGGTCGACTTGCCGGAACCGTTGCCGCCGACCACGAGCAGCGCCTCCCCGCGCCGCACCGTGAGGTCGACGCCGTGCAACGCCGGGGCGGCCCACGGGGTTCCGCGGTTGTAGGTGTGCCGCACGTCGCGCAGGGTCAGCAGCGGCTCGCCCATCGGGCTCCGCCGCGGATCGCGCACGGGCCGTGGCCAGGTCGGCAGGCGGTCCACCTGGTATCCGCCCGACAGGTGCACCACGCGGTCGGCGGCCGCCGCATCGGCCTCGTGGTGGGTGACCAGCACCACCGCCATCGGATGGCGTCGCGGCAGTTCGGACAGCAGCGCGGCCAGTTCGCGGCGGCCGTCCGGATCGATCATGGAGGTGGCCTCGTCGGCGATGAGCAGCGCCGGTCTGCGCGCCAGGGCGGCGGCGACGGCGAGCCGCTGCTGCTGGCCGCCGGACAGGGTGGCGGTCTCGGCGCCGCCCAGCCCCGCGAGGCCGACCTCGGACAGCAGCGCCTCGATATCGACCTGCGCGGCGAGTTCGGGGGACAGCCCCCACACCACGTCGTCGGCGACCAGCACACCCAGCGTCTGGCTCTCCGGCCGCTGCAGGACCAGCGCGGTGCCGCCGAGCATGCCGAGGCCCGCCGACCCGGGGCGATCCACCGTGCCGCCGGTCGGTGGGCGCCCCGCCAGCACGCGGGTCAGCGTCGACTTCCCGGATCCGTTGTGGCCCACCACGGCCACGAATTCGCCGACCCGGACGGTGAGGTCGATCCCGGACAGGGCGTCGGTCCGCGCCTCGGGATAGCGGAACGAGACCTGGCGCAGCGTCACCGGAAGCGGCGCGACCGGACGGTCGTCGGGCGGCGCGTCGAGCCGGTCGGCGCCGGGCAGCCAGGTGAGCCGGTCCAGCACCGATCCCAGCGCGAACCACGAGAACAGTGCTGTCGCAACGATTCCGGCCAGTACTCCGCCCGCCACGAACGCCCACCACCAGCGCAGTACCAGGTCGGCGAACTCCGCGACGGCGTTTCCGGCCGAGTCCAGATTCGCCTGCGCGGCCAGCTTCTGCACGCCGCGTGAGGCATTGCGCACATTGTCGAACAGCAGGTTGCGGGCGGTGCTGAAGATCAGCAGCCAGGCCAGCGACGTCGCCGACCAGACGATGCCCGCGACAACCGACAGCCCGAAGACCGCCACCGGCCCACCGCGGCGGCGCTTGACGGTGCCCACGATGCCGCCGATCGTCGCCACGCTCACCACCGCGATCGCCGACACCAGCCCGGCCGCGACGAAGGTCACCAGGGTGGCCGCGACGGCCGCGGTGAACGTCGCGCGCAACCGGTACCGGTGCGCGAGCAGCCCCATCGGCACCGCCGCCACCAAATGCAATGCCGCCGCGAACGGGATCACCGAACCGACTGTCACCAGTCCGACGGTGACGCCACCGAGAACCGCGGCGGTCGCAAGCTCGATGGGCCGCAGTGGGCCGCGCCCGAGCGCCTTCTCCCCAGCGGGGGCCGACCGTCCGTGCTCGGCGGGGGGCCGGGCGCCGCCTGTGGGCCGCGGGTCGCCGCGGTGGTCGAAAGGCGGCCCGTCGCCGGGCGGGGGTGGAGCGGTCACGGGTCAAGTCTGCCAGTTCGGCTCGGCCGTGGTTCGTGTCCGGTTTGCATACCTTGTCGCCCGGCCTAGGTTGGGTGGTTGTGGGCCACGATCACGCACACGGCGTCGCGCCGGAGAGCGCCTCGTGCAGGTACCTGTCCCGGCTGGTGTTCGCGCTCGGGATCGGGGTCGCATTCCTGGTGGCCGAGGTCGTCACCGCCGTCCTGACCCGGTCGCTGGCGCTGCTGTCGGACGCCGCGCACATGCTGACCGACGTCTTCGGCCTGGTGATGGCGCTGGCGGCGATCCTGCTGGCCAAGCGCAGCCGTCCGACCTTCTCCCGCACATTCGGCTACTACCGCGCGGAGGTGCTGGCAGCGCTGGCCAATGCGGTGCTGCTGTTCGCGGTCGCGGCGTACGTGCTGTACGAGGCGATCCTGCGGCTGGGGGAGCCGCCGGAGGTGCCCGGGCTGCCGGTGCTGATCGTGGGTGCGCTCGGCCTGGTCGCGAATATCGTGTCGCTGCTGCTCCTGCGCTCGGGCGCGAAGGAGAGCCTGAATCTGCGCGGTGCCTACCTGGAGGTATTGGCGGATCTGGTCGGCTCGCTCGGCGTGCTGGTGTCGGCGGCGATCACCCTGCTCACGCATTGGCCCTACGCCGACATGATCGTCGGCGTGCTGATCGGGCTGTGGGTGCTGCCGCGCACCTGGGTGCTGGCCCGGCGCTCGCTGCGCATCCTGTTCCAGCACAGTCCCGAGGGCGTCGACGTCGAGCGGATCGCGACCGCCCTGCAGGCCGTCCCCGGCGTAGCCGACGTCCACGACCTGCACGTATGGACGCTCACCTCCGGTATGGAGGTCGCCTCGGCCCACCTGACCACGACCGCCGACCACGACAGCGACGACATCCTGCGAGCCGCCCAACGCATCCTCGCCGACACCTTCCACATAGAACACGCCACCCTCCAGGTAGAACGGACCGACACGGCCCGCCACTGCGGCGAACTCTCCTGGTGATCCCGGCCAAAAACATGCCGGGATATGAGGGGGTGTCGCGTGCCGGGATATGAGGGGGTGTACCGTGCCGGGATTTGAGGGGGTGTCGCGAGCCGGGATTTGAGGGGGTGGGACCTGCCGGGGGGTGAGGGGGGAGCGCGAGCCGGGGGTTTAGGGGG
>NZ_JARWQD010000124.1 GCF_029869545.1 Nocardia wallacei
CTGGCCGGGGGCCGCCCTCTGATCCGCCCCCTCTTTCGCCTGGGTCCCTTTAATCGCGGCGGCGCCCGGGGTTTTTTGGGCTAATGCCCGGGGGGGGCCCGCGACCGCGGTCGTCATTTCGCCGCCTCCGCGCCCCCCCCCCCCCCCCCCCCCGGCGCGGGCGGGCGGGCCCGGTCGGGGTTACCTGGATGGGGGCGGGGATGCGGTGCGCGGGCCGCTGGCGGGGTGGCCCGCAGCGGGTGTGCTGTCGTGGTAGGCGTCGGCAATGGCGGTGGCGCGGGCGTCGAGCCACACGTTGAGCGCGGGCGTGTATTCGCGCTCCCCGGCGCGGGTGCGGTCGACGATGAACGCGGCGCAAATCGGTTCGTCGGCCAGGAACACGGTGAAAGTCGTGTCCTCGTATGTGGTTTCGGTCCACGCGCCGCCGGGACACGGAGTCCAGGTGGTTTCGGTCGCGGCGCGGTCGAACACGACCAGCGCCTCGCGGATGTCCCGGGTGCGCATGTGCCCGGTCTGCCCGCACACCGTTGCCCACTGGTCGGGGTGGTGGGCGTGGTCGGCCCACCACCCGCACCGCCCGCAGGTGCGGCGGTCGCCGGGGTCCATACCCCACCGCACCAGCAAGTCTTCACAGGCAAGCGCCGTCTCCAGATCATCGGCGGCGCAAGCCCGCTCACGATCGGCATGCACGCTGTCGCGGAATTCCCGGCGTTTACGCGCCGCGATCACATCACGCGGGCGCAAATACCGTGCGCCCCCACCGATCGGTTCGGGATACATTCGAGGTGCCATGTCGTCACTCCTGACTGTGGTTGCGGTAGTAGCTATTTCGTGCCCCGGACGGGGCAGCCCTGTGGCGGGGTTCGGCGGGTTCACGTCACGTGCCGCAGTCGTCGTCGCATTGCCGGGTGGCGTGGCTGGTGATGAACGGGCAGGTGTCGCGGTGAGCCTTGGTGAAGGTGACCGAGCCGTCGGGGTGTTCGATGATGTGCATGCGGTGGCCGTGGCGGGTGGCCCAGTCGATGTCGCCGGGGTCGACGGTCTGTTCCCCGTGGTAGCTGTACGTGGTGGCCAGCAGTGCCTCGATCCCACCGAGCACACGCGCTGTCACGGTCGTAGTGCGGGTCCATGCGAGGGGCAGTCGCCCCCCGCCGGTGAGGTGGGTGTCGAGGGCGTCCATCAGCTCGGTCGCGTCGCGGTACAGCTCTTCGAGCCGGTCGTGGTGTTCGGCGGCCTCGCCCGGTGGCTCGACGCGGTCCTCGTCGGCGGTGTGGGCGGTAATCGTTTCGGCGATGACCCAGCGTGTGGCCCGGAACTGGTTGAGGATGTCGTCGGGGTCGAGGGTGTTGTCAGCCATGGCGCGAATCTCCTTGCGATCGAATCGGTTTCGGTGCTTCCGTCTGCCGGGCGCGGTGTGCGCCGCGCCCGGCAAACGCGGGTTATGCGCTGCGTACGGCGGTGATGGCGGCGCGGGCGATGGTGGCGGCGGTGGCGGCCGGGTCGGTGAGGGTGTGCACGGTCGCGCCGGTCATGGGGTTGACGTCGTAGGTGTCGGGGACCAGCCACAGCACCGCGCATCCGCTGGCGCGCAACCGATTCAGCCGCTGCTGTCCGGGGGCGCGGGTAGCTGCCTCGAACACCCCGTCGGAGATGATCACCAACAGCCGCGTGTTCTCCGGTCGCGTCAGCCCGAGCGCGCCGTCGAGGGCGTCGATGGCGGTGTCGATGGGATGACGCCAGTCGGGCGCGTCGAAGTCGGTCACCTGTTTCGGGGTCGCGCCCGGGTAGGTGATCGGGAGCACGCTGTTGCCGAAGGTCACGGTGGCGGTGTCGGCGGGCATGGTGGCCTGATCGGCGGCGTTGGCGATGATCCACGCGGCCGAGGCCACGGCCTCGGTGTAGTCGCCCATCGATCCGGACACGTCGCAGGCGATCCCGACCCGCAACGGCGGCACCTCGACCGGGCGGGTCACGCGGCGGGTGAACGGTTGCGCGGTCGGTACCGCCCCGGCGGCACGCTGTGCTTCCTGCGCCAGCACGCCGCGCATCCGCAACCGGCCCGGCGGCACCGCCGAGGTTTTCGTCGTGACGGCGCGCTCGCGCTGGCTGGCGGTATTCAACGCCCGCGCCACCACCCGCGCGGCGGCACGTTCCCGATCGCGCGGCGCGCGCACGGCGCGGCCGGTACCGGACCCGGAACGGGGTCGTTTGCCGAACACCTTTGCCGCTGTGCGGGCGGCATTCTCGCTGCGGCGGGCCTCTTCCCGTGCTTCCTCTTCGGCCTCGTCGGCCGGATCCGGCGGTGGCTCGTAGGCGGCGACGGCGGCGGCGATGTCGCCGAGGGTGCCGGTGATCGCAGCACCCAAGGGCGAGTCGGGTTGTGGGGTGGTGTGTGGTTCGGGGCCGACCAGCGCGGCCCAGCGGCGGCCGAGTTCGATCATGCCGGTGGTGTTGGTGTCCGACAGGCGGTGCGCGATGCGCCACAGGGTCCGCAACTGGCGCAGCACATCCCGGCCGAGCACCTCCTCGATCGCATCGGCAGCCGGGGCGCATTCGGCCTCGTCGAGCACGCCCGCATCGATACGGGCCAGCATCAACGCGGCAGCCTGCGCAGCGGCATAACGGGTCGGCGCGAGCCGCGCGACAACCTCCTCGCCGCCGATGTCGGCGAACACCAGCTCGCGGACACACGCCCGCAACCAATGCCGGTCGGCGGGGCGGCGGCGCAACTGAGCGGCCTCGATCCGGGACTCCTCCAAAACGATTGCCGCACTGGCGATGTCGGGATCGGTGCCCGGGGGCGGATCCCACCCGCTGTGGGCGGCGTGGGCGCATTCGTGGGTCAGCGCACCCCAGGTCGGGGCGTACCGGTAGCGGTCGGCGTGACGCCACGGGCGCGCGGTGGTGGGGTCGATGCCCAGGTTCGCGCCCTCGATCGCGATGATGGCGGGGGCCGGAAGGAAGCACGCCAGATCCCCACCGGCAGCGCCGGGGGCGATGACCACGGTGAGGTCGTTGCGGTCGGCAATGGGCTGGGCGGCGGCGGTCATCGCGTCGGACAGGGCTCGCCATCCCGCGCGGGCGGGCGGCGCGGCGGGTGTAGCGGTGGGGGCGGTGATCACGTGCGGGGTAACCATGGCGGGGGTATCCCTTCGGGGTTGGGGCCGGTCCCCCGGGGTGGCCCCCGGGGGGGTGTGCCGGGCGGGGGTCAGCTGGTGATGCGGGCACCGAGGGTGAGGGGCTTGTAGCCCTTGCCGCCGAATTCGGCGGTGATGACCTCGGCGACGATGTCGCGGTCCTCTTCCGGGGCGGTGCCGACCAGGTTGGCCGCAGCGGTCGGAACATCTACGGCCGCAGCGATTTTCGCGAACGCCAGCAACTCGCGTAGTTGCGGAGCCCATCCGATCTCGCATTTGGCGACCCGTGCGGCCAGTGCCCGCGCCGCGCGCACCGCACGCGGGTCCACCCCGAGTCCGGTCGCGAGGTCGTAGTCCGAGGTCACTTCCACCTGAAACGCGAACCGCGACGCCAGCGCGTCGGACAGGATCGCGCCGTGTACGCCGGGGTTGTGTCCCGCGACCACGAAGAATCCGGGCTCGGCTTTGACGACCTCGCCGCCGTTGGCCTTGATCACGAACTCCCCGCGCCCGTCCATGACCGGGTACACCGCCGCGAGCACGCTGGGCGGTATCAAGGTCGCATCGTCGATGAACAGCACCGCCCCCGCGCGCATCGCGCGCACCAGCGGACCGTGCACGAACTCGAAACGGCCGTCCGGGGTTTGCGTGTACTCACCCGCGATATCGGCCACCGTGGTATCCGAATCCCCTTGCACGGTATACAGATCCGGGAACGCGGCCTCGATCAGCGACGTTTTACCGGTGCCCGGTGGCCCGTACAGCAGCACGGGAACCCCGGCGGTGCGCATCGTGCGCAGCACTTCCACATCGGATCGGCCCGCGAGCTGGCGCAGGTGGTAGTCCTGCCCGTTCGGGCGGGCCACGGTCTTACCCGGCACCGGGGCGGGCGCGCTGGCTTTGCCCTTGCCTTTCCCTGTGCCTTTGCTGGTGGGGGCGGCCGGTTTCGGCGCGGGGGCCGGGGCCGGGGCGGGCGCACCGACCGCAGCGGCGGCGGTGGCGGCGGTGGCGCGGTAGCGCAACGGTTTCGCGCTGGTTTGTTCGGCCTGTCCGTCGTCGGTGAGCTTTTTCAGCGCGTTACCGATCGCACCGGACGACCGCGAGATCAGTTTCGCGATGTCGCGGGGCGTGTAGTCGGTGGACGGGTTGTCGGCGAGCACTTGCGCGACCATCCGGCGCAACTCACCGCTCCCCAGACGCGCGGACGGGGCGGCCGTAGCAGGGGCGGGGGATGTCATCGTGGAAACTCCTTGCAAGCGGGACGGATACGAATCCGGGGCGGAAACCGTGCCCCGGGGCCCCCCGGGCCCCCGGGCCGGGGGGGGGGGGGAGAGGGGGGACCGGGCGCCCGGTTTGCACCAGGACCGTACGGCGGGCCGGGCCCCCCGGGGGCGCGCCCCC